>JBCKKC010000011.1:0-36162 GCA_038904395.1 Acidimicrobiia bacterium
TCGATGGGTCGGAGGCCATCGATAGAGCCAATCAGTTGCATGACTTGAGCCAGGGCCTCTTTGTCGTCACTGCACGACAACACATCGAAGTCGAGCTTTACTTGAGTCTCATACAAAGATCGGGCCGGCACGTGATGCATAGCAGCAACCACGCTGACTTGAGGTAGTCGAGCTTGCAGGCCGAGAGCGATGGAACCCGAAGCCGGCACAACCGATTCTGGCGAGCCGCCAATGAATGCCACGGCGTTAGCCATCGACAAGAGAACCTTGCCCCGCATATCATCTTCGACTTCGGCTGCCGTACTCATGGCCGCTTCCCACGGCACCGACAAAACGACGATTTCACCAAATGCTGCCGCCGCCGAATTAGTACCCGGGTTGACTTGGGGGTGATCCAACTTCGAGGCTGTCTCTTGGGCACGTTCATGACTGCGGGATCCGAGCATGACTTCATGGCCTGCTAATGCAAGGCGAATACCCAGCCCCTTACCGGCTGGCCCTGTTCCACCAAGAATTCCTACACGCATTGTCGCCGTCCAACTTTCTCTCTGGTAACCAGCCACATTCGCCACTCGTCATTGCGAGCGGAGCGAAGCAACCTAGTCCGTGACCTACCTGAACGTGGTGGATGTGGTTGATGTCACTGTAACCATTCAGCACCCCTCGGCAAAGTGCCGCTACCAGGCCCTTCGTCATTGCGAGCGAAGCGAAGCAATCCAGGCTTTACTGCTTTTGTGAGCGCAGCGAGCAATTCGAAATAGATCGAATATGTAGGTTGATCTGCGGCTTCGCCACAGACCCTGGATTGCTTCGTCGCAAGCTCCTCGCAATGACGGCGTGGATTCTTAAGACTCGGGTAAAGCTAGTCTGCAAATATGGCAAATGAGCGTAATCGTGCCGCAAACCTGGACCCGCCTCAGATCCCACCCTATGGGACAGGCACAATTGCTGAGATCCTACCTTCCATCGTGGCCCTGCTCAGTGGCAACGATCCGGCGGCCAACACCCTGGACCTGCCCGAGAGCCTCACCCCGGCTGGCCAAGTGTGTGTACTTCTTGTCGATGGATTAGGCCAGCAAATAATCCTTAACCACCCGGACGAGGCCCCAACCCTCAACGCACTAGCCACCAACGGAGTGAGCCGATCGATCAGCACTTGCTTTCCGTCAACCACAGCAACCAGTTTGGCCTCGTTTGGCACTGGCCTGCCAGCAGGTCAGCATGGGTTAGTCGGCTATACGATCTATCCGCCGAAGCTCAAGAAGGTTGTTAACCTGCTCAAGTTCGCTGTTTACGGGAAATCCGCCGGCGGGTCGATTGTGAGACAATTTAACCCCTATGAGTTGCAGCCGCACAACACAGCCTTCGAGCTGGCCCTCGCCAAGGGGATTGACACCGTCACGATTGCGGAACCAGACTTTGCCACCAGTGGACTCACCCAAGCTGTTCTGCGAGGCCCACGGTTTGTTGGCGCGCCCAAACCAGCCGATGTTGTGGCTCGTGTCGAAGAGGAATTCAGGCCTCAGGGGAGGCGACTCGTCTACACCTACTATTCGACCCTTGACCGGATCGGTCACGTCCACGGCATTACCTCACCCAAGTTCGAAACCGAGGTCGGCAACGTCGATCGATTCGTTAGTTCACTGATCGAGGCCCTACCACCAGGCACGCAGCTATTGATTACGGGCGACCACGGCATGATCAACATCCTAGACCGTGACAAGATCGACTTCGATCATGAGCCGGTCTTGCAGTATGGAGTGAACGTTCTCAGTGGGGAACCTCGCATGCGCCATGTTCATGCGAAACCGGGTGCCGGCCCGGAAGTGCTAGCCCGTTGGAAAGATCGATTGCGGCACGAGGCTTGGGTCGTAACTGGCGAGGAGGCCATTGAGAGCGGTTGGTTTGGGCCGATTGTTGAGGATCGGGTCCGGCCTTTCATTGGTGATGTAATCGCAGCCTTCCACCAACCGACCGGAGTTTTCCAGACAAGCGTTGACCAGTTACAGGCTCGCCTAGTCGGTCACCACGGCAGTTTCACCGACGCCGAGACGCAAGTCCCGCTACTGATCCACACAACCTGAAATTTCCCGAGGGTGGCCACGGTTGCTAGCGCGTTTGTCTATCCTCTCTCATGATGACCGACTTGCGCTTGATGATGTTACGTGTGCCAACAATGGAGCAAGCCCACAGCACTTTTGACTCGCTGGGTTTTGCCCTCGACGAGACGCGTTCTACTTGCATATTGGGCAATGTCCAAGTAGATATCTCCAGTTCCGATTCGGGCCCCTATGGTTTCACCACCTGGAAATTCTCCGGCGAAAGAAGCGGCAAGGTACGCCTCGACCCGAACGTATTGCCACCTACGTATTTCCACTCGGTTAAAAAGACACCGGTCCCTGACACGCATATCAATGGGGTCACTGCAATTGATCGGGTGGTCGTGATGGTCCCTTCTTTACCATCGGCCGTGGCTGGCCTCGAGAGTTTCGTAGGTATCAGGCGGCTGAAACTGACCAACATCCGTGGCGTCCAGACAGCTTTCATGAAGGCCGGCAAGGTCACTCTTGAACTCCTTGAGATTCGCCAATGTTCCCGTCCCTTCATATGGGGCCTAGCCTTTCGGGTCACCGATCTTGACGCAACTCTCAAAACAATTACTCGTTCCGGTGGCACAGTAAGCGAGCCAACCAAGGCTTTGCAAGGCGGCCGCATTGCCACGACAGCGCCCGATGCCTGCTTCGGCGTATCACTCGCGTTTACCGAACCAGCCTCGACCTAGCTAAGCTGATCATTCCAGCCCCTCTCGTCATCCTGAGGGAGGCCCTGCCAGCCAACCGAAGCCCTGATGCGAAGCGAAGGGGTGAGGATCCAGGAATCCGAATTCTGCGAGCGCAGCGAGCAATTCAAACGGTTCGATCTGTCGGTGGATCTGCGGCTTCGCCACAGGATGGATCCTCACGCCCTGGCTGGCGCCAGGGCTCAGGATGACGGAGGGGGCTAAATGGTTACTGCCGGAGCTGTTTTGATTGGTGACGAACTGTTGTCTGCCAAAGTTCGTGACGCCAATGGCCCCTATCTCATAACACAGTTGAGAACCCACGGCGTTGATCTCGGCGAGATCCACGTTGTTGGCGACAGCACCGAGGCGATCGCCGAATCGGTCAATCTCGTGCGGAGCCGGTGCGACCTCTGTTTCACGTCCGGCGGGATAGGTCCCACCCACGACGACATCACCCTGCAAGCAATTGCCACCGCCTTTCAGGTGCCCCTCGAAGAAAAGCCAGAGCTGACCCAAATTGTTAAGCGCGTGTTTGGCACGGGCGAGAGCGGCCGGGCATGGCAGAAATTGGCCCACATTCCGCGGGGCGCTGTGTTGAAAGAATTCGACGGAACTTGGCCAATCTACACAATGGACAACGTGTACATCCTGCCTGGCGTCCCGGCAATTTTTGCCCAACAGCTCGATGCAATTCTCGACGGCATCGAGGCAACACCCGTAATGACCAGCGTGGCTTACTTTCGCATCGGCGAAGGGGCCATCGCCGCCCAGTTAACCACAATCGCTGATGCCTTCGCCGGTCAGGTAAGCATTGGCTCCTATCCCGATTTCAAGGCCACCGACTACAAGGTGCGGGTGACCCTTGAAAGCCGAGACGCGACCCGCCTCGCCGCAGCCACCGACCTCCTCCGCGCCGCCTTCCCCGGCGACGCCATCATCCGCATCGACCAGAACGCCCAAAGCCTGGACGACTAGCCATTCATGTCACCACCGACGAGTTTCGCTACCGGGCGTTTCGTCATTGCGAGTGAAGCGAAGCAATCCAGGCATTACTATTTTTGCGAGTGCAACGAGCAATTCAAAATGGATCGAGCATGCCAATAGAGTCGTGCTCGCTACGCTCGCACAATATGTAAAGCCTGGATTGCCACGCCCTGCCAAAGCCCAGGGCTCGCAATGACGGAGAGGGGTCCTGCATGGTTACCATTGAAGCATCGCCAGTTCAAACCCTCGATACTTTCCTAGCCGCCGTCGACCATACCGTAGCAACCACAATCGACAAGGTGGCGGACATGGCACCGGCCAACGCCGCTTTCGACGAACTCTTTGCCCAGTTACGACAGTTGGCCACCTTGGGTGGAAAGAGGGTGAGGCCCACGTTTTGTTACTGGGGCTATTTGGCTGGCTCCGGACCGAATCCACAAGACATCGTGCCCGCAGCCGCAGCGATCGAGCTCGTCCACGCGTGTGCGCTCGCCCACGATGACATCATGGATGCCTCCCTCACAAGGCGAGGTCTTCCAACCGCTCACGTTGCGTTTGGCGCTGGCCACGGCAAACGGGGCTGGCAGGGCAACTCCGCCCACTTTGGCGAGGCAGCAGCAATCATGATGGGCGACCTAGCGCTGGTCTGTGCAGACTCCCTGTTCGCTAACGCTAAGGCCGACCCTCGAGAGTGGCAACAAGCATTCAGCGAATTTACTCAAATGCGGATTGAAGTCATCCTGGGCCAGTACCTCGATATTTGTACTGCTGCCCAAGGCCGAGCCGACGCTCAGGCGGCGCTCGACATCGCCACGCTCAAGACGACGAAATATACGGTTCTACGGCCGCTGCTGATCGGGGCTGCGTTTGCCAAAGCTAGCAAATCGGTGGAGAAAGCGCTCGTCAACTATGCTGAGCCGATGGGTTTGGCCTTTCAGCTGCGCGATGACGTTCTCGGCGCTTTCGGCGAGCCAGATGTTACCGGCAAGCCTGTCGGCGACGACTTCCGCGAGGGCAAGCAAACTTATCTAGTTGCCAAAACGATCGGGCTGGCCACAGCCGCCCAGCAGCGTGAGTTGCAGGCCCAGCTTGACAAGAAAGCTGATATGAACAGCCAAGACGTGGCTGCGATCCGCACTCTCATCACCGAAACCGGCGCCCTCGCAGATACCGAAGACCGCATTCGTAGCCTGGCAGCCCAAGCACGAGCCGCGTTAGTCGAGACCGAAATCCCCGACGAGCCAGCCGCTGCCTTGATCGACTTGACAGACAAACTAGCATTCAGAAACGCTTAACCGGAAGGCCGCCACCGTCATTGCGAGCGAGGGGAAGCAATCTAGTCCGTGACTTGCAACTCAGAAAATTGAGTCGCGGACTAGATTGCTTCCCCTCGCTGCGCTTCGGGGCAGGCTCTGCACGCGAACCGGCTCCTCGCAATGACGGAGAGAAGCACTACTTCACGTCGTATTGTGATGCAGTACATGGACAGCTGAGCGATAATTCAAAGGAGAGTTGTGGTCGAAGCAAAAGAACGCTGGAGATTCGACTGGAATGACCTCTACCACGAGATCGTCGAATCTAATATTTGTACTGGCTGTTCAGGCTGCATCGTGGCGTGTCCCCATGACGTGTTGGGTTACAACAGCGAGTGGCATCCGTGGCTCATGGAAGACCGAGTCAACGACGAGCTCGACCGTTGCTTGCATGGCGAAAAGGGTTGCACGATGTGCACCCGGGCGTGTCCCCGCTTTCGTGCTTGGGAACCCGAGATCGATGACTACCTCTGGGGGCGCCCCCGAGACGTATCGAACCCCGACGAAGTCATCGGCGTCTATCAAGACATCGTCCTGGCCAGAACCACCAATCCCGAGTGGCTCGAACGAGGCCAAGATGGCGGGTTGTGTTCCGCAGTCCTTATATATGGGCTGCGTAACGGTTTCATCGACTGTGCCCTAGTCAACTATGTCGACCAGAGCTGGCGCCTCACCCCGGGTGTGGCTCGTAACGAGGATGAGGTCCTGGCTGCGGCGGGGTCTCGATACACCTACAGCGCGAACACCCTCGCGTACGCTCAAGCCATTGCAGATGATGGCTCGGCTGAGGGCGAAAAGATCGGCGAGAAGATCGCCCTCGTTGGGATGAGCTGCCAATCGTCGGTTCCACCCGTGATGATGAAACGGGGCGTACGCAAAGCCGGCAAACGATTCGCCCTCAACATTGGTCTGCTGTGTTCGAAGACTTTCACTGACGATATCTTCGAGGGTCTACTCAAGGCCAAGTACAACTTGGAACGCGAAGACATCATCAAGATGAACATCAAGGGAAAGCTGCAACTCTGGCTCCGAGATGGCTCACATCCAGATACCTATCCAGACAACTACCTGGAAGTCCCGCTCAAAGAGTGTCACGACTTCACCCGCCCCGGGTGCCAAACCTGCCCCGACTTTGCCGCCGAACATGCCGACATTTCGATGGGTGGGCTTGGCCAAACTGGAGGCTGGACCCTCACCGTTATCCGCACCGAACTTGGCCGCAAGATCTTTGACGAGATGGTTACCGCTGGCTGGATCGAATTCAGCAACGCGGTCGACACCGACCCAGCCGCCGTCGACCTCATGCGCAAGCTCGCAATCAAGTCCCGCAAACGCTGGCCCGTCAAAGTCGAACTGGGCCGCCCCCCAGAAGATGCCCGCCCCGGCATTTACTAACCATGCAGCCCTCTCGTCATCCTGAGGGTCGCCAGCCAGCCCCCTCGTCATCCTGAGGGAGCGCAGCGACCGTGAGGATCCACCTGCGGCGAAGCCGCAGACCAGACTGCATGTGCAAGCCGGTGGATATTGCTCGCTCACCCGCAATGACGGACGACGGCCGTATTGGATACTCCCGGGCGTGTATCCTCACGAGTAGATCTCACATCGTTGACAGGAGACCGAGAAATGCCCAAGTTAGGCAGTTTGATGATTTCGCCGCCGCTCACAGCGCGCCCTACCGAGACTATCGCGGATGTGGCCCAGCGCATGGCCCTCGATAAGGTCGGCGGCATTGTAGTCGTTGACGATTCCGGCACCCCGATGGGTATTTTCACCGAGCGTGATTTGGTAAGGGCGGCCGCTGCCGGCACGGATTCCCAAACAATCCTTGTTTACGACTGGATGACTCCTAATCCCATGACCATGCATCCCGACGGCGATGCAAGCGAAGCGCTCGAAACCATTCTCGAGCGGGGCTTCCGGCACATCCCTATCGTCGACAAAAACGAGCTCGTGGGCATCGTGTCACTGACCGAACTAGTACCGGCGGTGGGTCACGCTAACGTCCATCCCAAAGTCAAAGGCAAAGATCTTTTAGCCGCCGAACTCTCCGCCCGCGACAAAGCTAAAAACGGCGGCGCGTGAACCTGTTAGCAATTTTCTCTTCCCTTGACGGCCAAAGTGTGAGAGCATTGAAACATGACTCAATCAGAACTTGCCCGAATTGACGATTTGGCCGATCTAGATCTCATCGAAGCTGGCTCATTGGACACACCTGAATGGCTGGCTTCGATTGATGCCGAAGTGATACCCATCACCTTGCCAAAACCTGCTGCCGAGTATTTACGGGAAGCCCGCGAAGCGGGTGAAGTTTGAACGATCGCGTCGTCGTCGATGCATCGGCTGGCATAGAAATCGTTTTGCGGACCGAAGCTGGCAAGAAGTTACGTTCACACATCGGCCAACATGTCCCTTTTGTGCCTGACCTGTTCTTTCTAGAGTGTGCAGGCGCACTCAGGCGAATGGAATTGAGCAAAACCATCAATCCGAAAATTGTTGAGTCCGCACTCGGCAGACTCTTCAATTGGCATCTCCGAGTTTCACCCATTCGTAACCTCATCTTGCAAGCATGGCAATTTCGAGCGAATGTCACGGTGGCCGACGCTTGCTACGTCGCTCTTGCGAGCCGCCTCGGCGCACCGCTTGTCACGGCCGATAAACGGCTAGCCAGGGCACCGGGCTTAAGCATCTCGATACTGTCTTAGGGATGTGTCCGCGCTGGGCAACTGTTTGCATAAAGCAGCGGCCAAATTGTTAACTTAGTTCTGCACCACCCGCCCGCACGGAATAGGGCGGCTTCGAAATTTAACTGGAGAAGTCACAATGCCATCGCTGTCAACGATTATGAGCAAGCCAGCACTGACCGCCCAGCCGGATGATTCTATCTCTGACACCGCACGGGTGATGGCGAGTGAGCAAAAGGGTGCCGCTGTGGTCGTTGACGATTCCCGCTCCCCGATTGGAATCTTGACTGAACGTGATTTGATCCGAGCGGCCAGCGAGGGCGTGAATCCGTCGACGGCGATAGTGCGTGACTGGATGACACCCAAACCAGTCACCATGCCTCCCGAGGCCGACGCCTCTAGTGCTCTTGACCAGCTCTTGGAGCATGGCTTCCGCCACATCCCCGTTGTCGAGAATGGAAACCTAGTCGGCGTGTGTTCGATGCGTGACATCGTTTCAGTCACTCGCTTGACGCTCATCGACCCCCGTAACGTGCAGGGATCCGATCTGCTTACCGAAGAACAGTCAATCCTGCGAGAGTCTGCCCGGAGCGGCCTTGAGAAGATTGTCGCCGCTGAGACTGCCTTGTCAAGTATTGATGGCCAGAAGGGCATCTTGACATATCGGGGTTACAACGCTGTCGACTTGGCCATGAACTGTTCCTTCGAGGCGGTCTGGCATCTGTTCTTACGGGGCACTTTGCCCTTGCCAGATGAGCTGAAGGCTTTCAACGCTGAGACAGTTCAGCATCGAGTCATCCCGCCCAGTTTGCGCCCTGTTCTTCAAGATGTGGCCAGAGCCGACACAAACCCGATGGATGCCCTGCGCACGGCGGCGTCCGCCCTCGGAACACAATGGGGCTTGAAGTCGTGGCTCGACCTCGAAGACGAAGACATGGTCGAAACCGTGACCCGCTATGTGGCAGTGCTTCCTTCGTTGGTTGCGGCCATCTACCGGCTCGAGCAGGGTCTTGAGCCCGTTGACCCCGACCCCACCTTGGGCCACACCGAAAACTATCTCTACATGCTCTTTGGCGAACGCCCAACCGCCAATCAGATCAAGGGTGTCGAGCGCTACCTCATCTTGACTGCCGATCACGGCATGAACGCCTCGACCTTCACTTCACGGGTGGTGACCTCGACCGGGTCTGACTTCGGCTCAGCTATCACGGCCGCAATTGGCGCCCTGGCCGGGCCCCTCCACGGAGGAGCCCCTTCACGGGTCCTCGACACTCTCGACGAGATCGGCACCGCCGACAAGGCTGAAGCCTGGATGCGCGAGCACGTCACAAAGGGCGATCGGCTGATGGGCTTCGGCCACCGGGTGTACAAGACTGAAGACCCCCGTGCCGCCGCCCTGCGCACTACCGGCGAAGAGATTGGTGCCAGCCTTTTCGAACTGGCCAAGGCCGCCGAAGAAGCTGCCCTCATGGTGTTGAGTGAACTCAAGCCGGGCCGAGCCCTATATACCAACGTCGAATATTATTCGGCCATCGTGCTCGAAGAGTGCGGGCTCCCCCGCCAGCTCTTCCCCCCCACTTTTGCCAGCAGCCGTATTGTCGGCTGGACCGCCCAAATGCTCGAGCAAGCCCGCCATAACCGCTTGATCCGCCCCTCCGCCCACTATGTCGGCCCCGACTCACGCCCCCTCCCCGCCTGGGCCTCCAACCTGAGGTAGGTCGCAAGCACCGAGTTCAAGTTCTGAACGATTGACATTACCATTCACCTCCCCTCGTCATTGCGAGCAAGGCGCCAGCCGCCCCCTCCGTCATCCTGAGCCCTGGCGCCAGCCAGGGCTCAGGATCCATCCTGTGGCGAAGCCGCAGATCCACCCTCAGATTCGATCCATTTTGAATTGCTCGCTGCGCTCGCAAAGCAGTAAAGCCTGGATTGCTTCGCTTCGCTCGCAATGACGTGGGGGCGCTAAGCAGCTTGTCAAGTTAGTGGACATGTATGATTTACACATAGGGGATGAATGAGATGCGAGATTATCACATAAACGTTTTTTACAGCGACGAGGACAAAGGCTGGATTGCCGACATACCAGACCTGCATTACTGCTCAGCATTTGGCAACACTCCCGAGGAAGCAGTGCACGAAGTTGAGATGGCAAAGTCGGCGTGGATTAAAGCCGCCAAGGCAAAAGGTAAGCCCATCCCGGAACCCCGATACCGGCCTGCCTTACATGCTGTCTAAGCCTTCGGCTCTCCTACAGAAGGAAGCGGCAACCTGATATGCGCTAATCCATTCCTCGTCGCGGGGCTCTTGGTGTACATTTAGTATTGCAGGGTTATGTACAACTGTGGGAGCGGAGGGCAGCAAGATGATCGAAGTTGGAGTTGCGGCATTTCGCCGAGAGTTGAAAAGCTGGCTTGACAAGGTGCGCGAGGGCGAAGAGGTTCTAATCACTGAACGGGGAGAGCCGGTTGCACATCTCACAGGAGCGCATCGATCATCGGCCTGGGATGACCTAGTTAAACAAGGCATTATCAGTCCCGCAAAATCCAAAGATCGTATAAGGGCGACTGGACGCAAGCGTGCAAAATCAACAGGATCAGTCTCTGAGTTTGTTCGTATCAATAGGGACCAGTCCTATTGATGACAATTCACTATTTCGAAACCAGCGCATTAGTTAAGCTGCTCATTCAGGAATCTGGAAGCGATGTCGCCTCTGCCGTGTGGGACTCCGCCCAAAGCATTACCACCGGCCGCATCACCTATGTCGAGGTTCGAGCTGCATTAGCTTCCGCGTGGAGAGCCGACCGGCTCGACAAATCCAATTTACGCCAAGCAAAAGTTGATTGGGAGGCGTTCTTCTCGAAGATCGATATCATCGAGATTCATGAAGCGATAGTCAAAAGGGCAGGCGATCTAGCCGAGATTTACGCTTTGAGAGGCTACGATGCAGTTCACCTGGCATGCGCTCTCGCATTACCCACCGACAGCCTAGTGTTCGTGAGCTGGGACCAACGTTTGCGTGAAGCGGCAAATTCTGTCGGCCTTGGATTCGCTCCAATCAACACTGACGAATGATGTTACTCCTGTGCATTGACCAAGGCTGGCGAACGTCAGGATTGTCCCACCACTCGCCTCGCTCAGAAGTTCATTGAAGAGGGATTAGCCCGAACAGGCGAGGATGATCCCGTCTTGCTGGCAAGAGTGACAGACCGACTCTTCTCCGCTGCAACCGCCCTCAAGATGGAAAAGGCCTCCTGAAGCATGCGCTGCGAAAGACGATCGCGCCCTGCGTATTTCTATCGATCGAGCCGCATAGGTAGTCTGGCCCGAAATTAACTAGGCCATACTGCCCAATTAGGGCATCAGAGCCGAAAACCCCTTGAATTATGGCCCAAAGGGGACGAGGATGGGGTCATAGAGACATTCGCTATAATGCTTTTATGTTTCCGAAAAGGGGAAGACATGCAATACCATCGTCCAGTCAACCATCAGGCAATTTCTATTTGGCGCGTTCTGGGTGCAGCTTTCGCGAGTCTTTGCCTCACACTTGTGTTTGCACCAGCCGCTCTCGCCGACATAGTGGTAGTAGGAAGCGGGAACCCACCCGTCTTCAGTCTCTTTTCAGTGCCGGCCACAGTAAGCATGACAAGCTCCAACAGTCTCACTTTTAGCATGTTGGACGCCGACAAGCAACGTGACACTGCATTTCTCGAGATGTGTTTAGTGAAGCAGAACACCGCTATCGTCGGCGCGTGCCCTGCAGCTACAGGTACTGAGGCAACAAGTGCGAAATTTCTCGTGACCAGAGCAGGCAGCACCGTAAGCAACCCATTCCCTGCTCCGACGATAACCCCAGCCACGACTGGTTATGCAGCAACCGCTGTCACAGTCCCAACCACTAGCTCAGAGATGAACAATTCAACAACAGCCTTTGCCTACTCGTATACATTCACTATGAGCAAGGTGGCTGGCAGCGGTACCTGGCAAGCCCGGGTCCAAGGTACAGACTTCCAAACCCCCACGGCGAACGTGGTCAACGCCAATACAACTTTCACAGTTCCTAGCTACTCAGGCTTCGCAACAGCAAGAACAGCCATCACGTTCCCAATGACTGGGCTTGACACGACTGCGGCTTGGGTCACTACTAACCAGACTGGGGTAGGGGCGCAAAATTACTTTACGAATCACGCCTCCACGTCGATTTCGTATTCTGCGCCTGCCACATGGACTGGCATAGACTCAGACAACACACTAACCTTGGAAAACTCCGGCGATTTTACGGGGAAAAGCAACACGGTTGCGCTGAATGTCGGGACTAGCGATCTTGGAACAGCGTTGACTGACGGGATCCGTGTTGGGTCATCAAGCACCGCCGCCGTGACTGACATAGCTGCTAACACGTTGGTGGCCGGCACCACGTCGACATTCCACTACAGGTTGCACGGTAGCGCGATTCACAATCCAATAGATTCTTACTCATTCACCGTCACCCAGACAATCACCTAACCCAACTCGTAGCAATGATCCGATAGGGCTCCGCCTCCAAGCGGAGCCCCGCTTATTTGCCCCGCTGTTTTCGCCCGGGCCGAGACCCGGGCGCTACGGCGGCCGCCGGCACAAAGGGATGGTACCTAAGCTGCTCTTTCTTTCGCTTGTGGCGCCGCCACACCAAGAACAAAATGATGGCGATGACCAGAAGGAGGACAGCAAACAGTAGGACCCCAAAGATCACGTCCATGATGGTGAGCCTTGGCACATCGGGAGCCACGACAGTGAATTGAGGAGTGACTAGTTTGAATTTGAAACGATATGTTCCCTCGTGCCAACCATCTGGCGGCAAATACGTCAGTTTCGCGTCACTGTCACCCTTAGGCAACTCAGGCCATTCCTTCAAGTCAGCTGTATCAACATGGCGCTTATCCCGTGAGACATCGACTTGCAGCTTCACCTCACCCGATATTGGCTGATACTGGTTTGACACCTGAGCCGCCAAATCAACTGCCAGCAGCCTGCGGCCCTGCTTGCGTTGCTTGAGGCTCACCCATTTGAAAGACAACACATCGACTGACATGGTCAGTGTCGTTGTGTCGTTCCGTTTGACAACACCTTTGACCCTTGCTGCTGTAACCTTTCCCTGCACAAAGCGTGCCTCGTATGGACCCGGCGCCACCAAGCTCGTCAGAGAACTACCAAAACCTGTATTGACCTGGGCCGGTGAACCATCCGGGTTGATGTAATAGACCTCGATTGTACCCTCGACAGGTTTCTTGTCCTCGCTACGCACCGCGTTGACGATCAGGGTTCCTGCCTCACCAGGTACATCAAGCAAAAAATCGCCGCCGATCGCAGGCACTATAGGCACTTCGCCTTTTGAAACAGTAATGTCTGCCCGCTTGAGTCGCATCTTCACGGAGTACTGCCCCTTGGGCACCGATTTGCGAACTCTAATGCCGAAATAGATATATTGAGTACCCCCAGCTGGCACTTCCGCACCCGGCATGTCTGGAGTGAGCTCAACGCCCGGTGGCGCATCATATTCGAACTGGACCTTGACACTCTGATCCGTCGTGTTGTGAACATAGATGTAGTGGACGCGGGGGATCTCGCCACCCGCCGGCACAGAAATGACCGCGCCGATAGGTATATCGGTGCCGCCCGCGATGGATGTAGCATCCTGGCCAAGCGCCTGGGTTGGCAAGATGACCAAGACGCACACAACGACGCACGCCATCAAGCAATAGGTTTTTGCAGACCTCAGGTTCACCAAAGCGCTCCCCCACACCGCTTAAGCATCTTATGAAGTCTACCTCGGGCGCAACACACCACGGTGCTGGCGTCCATCTCAGGGCCCTCACTTCATTGCGAGGTTGCACGCGCTCCCGTCTATGATCCTTGCAACAACCGCATTACTTCCCCCCTTGGTCGGTTTGCTTCGACCCATCCAGCGATTTGTATTCACTGCCTCTTACCAATTTCGATCGATCGCATTGCGTTTGTCATGCGATCGCAATACGTTGGACTACAATGAACACAGTTGAACTGATTTGGAACGACCAGAACGTGGACCACTTGCCCGCCATAGGGTCAAACCAAACGAAGTAGAGCAAGTTGTCTTCGGCGGGACGGCTCGCTGGTTCAGGACAAGGGAGAGAAGATATCTGGTGTGGGGCAAGACAAACGCAGGCCGATACCTGACTTGCGTGCTCAGCCTGCACCTGGATGGGCGTTTCAAAGTGGTGACGGCACGCAGCATGACCCGCACCGAGAAACGTCGATTTCAAAGATAGGAGACTAGATGACCACCCGGCGCAAGACTCGAATACCAAGACAAATGACTGACGCTCAGGCTGCCGATTTCTATGACCGCCACAGTCTCGAAGACCTTGACCCTCGCGACATCGAGCCCATTGAAACCCCAGAGATATCAACATCGCCAGCCATCGGGCTAACAGTCCGCTTCCCCAAGGAGATCATCGAGCAAGTCCGCACGGCAGCCAAAGTGCTGGGCAAGAAGCCGACTCAGCTTGTCCGCGAATGGACCATTGAACGCCTCACGCTCGAACAAGAAGCTGGATCGCTTGCCCGACCAGAATCCACGTTGGCTCCCAGCCAAGAACGTGCCGTGCGAGCACGTGTCATTGCATCTGTAAACAAGCAACTACCCACAGCCATTCGCCAAGCCCTGCAAGACATGCAAGACACTCCAACCGACTCCCACAAAGCAACCGCCTAGGTAGCATAGAGCTATGCAAAACGACGGCAATATTATCCGAATCACGAACGTTGAAGTCTTGGGCGGCTATGTCATCCGCCTCATCTGGGATGACGGCGCCGAACGCGAGATCGACCTTCGGGACGAGTTGACGGGACCGATCTTCGAGCCATTGCGTGATCCGGATATCTTCGGTCAGGTCAAGATCGACCCAGATACAGCAGTGACCGTGGTTTGGCCAAACGGCGCAGATCTCGCCCCCGAATTTCTTCGAGGCCCTCTTCCTCACTACAGAGATGAGCGGGCCGCCAGCTGATCAGTCCGCATCCGGCGCGGGACCAGCCAAGAGTAGGATCAGCCCAGACCTCCTACTTGTAGCGAGCTGGTCGACAAGGCTTGCTCGAGCGCTGTGAATAGTTGGACGACTTCGGTTGCTTCGAAAATACGATATCGTTGCTTGCCAATGTTGCGTTGCGAGAGTATCCCAACTTCGGTCAGACGACTGATAGCGGCACCGGTATTGACCGCCGATCGGTCGATTAGTTTCGCAGCGGAATCCACAGTGATGACAGGCGCGCCCGGCAGTATTGCAAGGAGACGTTCCGTTGCGGAGTCCTTGCGTATTCTCCCAATCCTTTGCCTCCACTTTGAATTGAGCGTGTCGATGTTGGCGGCGAAACCTTGGGCGTCGCCACAGGACTTACGGGTGGCAGTCGCGAATGTCTCGAGCCATGTCTGGGCAGCCAATGATCTGTCATTGCTCGCTGGTGGCGAGTTGTGTCGATATGCCATTAGCCCAGCCACGTAGGTGCTAGCCCAGGTTGCCAGAGTGAGACTGATTGGGGGGACGAATGTGGGAGCCAATTCACGTCGGCGCAAGACAACATGAATCAATGCTCTGCCTACGCGCCCGTTTCCGTCGTAAAACGGATGTATGGTCTCGAACTGAGCGTGGGTGATCGCCGCCTGCACAACGGGAGAATGGTCATCACTGTTGATATAGCCGATAAGATCATCGATCAGTCCATCCAGGTATTCGGGTGGAGGCGGCACGAAACTTGCATTGCACGGATTGTAAGAATTGCCACCTATCCAGTTCTGCTCGGTCCTGATGACTCCACCGAAGTCGGGTCGACTAGATCGGTCCATGAGTTGACGATGGATCTGCAATAGGTTGTCGCGACTGAACTCGTCCCTTCGAGCTGCCATATCGATAGCGGTTTCCATGGCGGCAACGTTGCCGAGTATCTCGACTGCAACGTGGTCTGGTATGCCACTGCCTTGGGCCATCGCAATCTCGGCCCGCATGAGGCGTTGAGGTGCGACACCAATCCCTTCTATTTTGGATGAAGCTACCGACTCGGCACGAAGCAAGAAGCGAGCCAGGCCCTCCAAGCTCACATGCGAAGTCCCCGTAGCATTCAGATCGTGAACTGCCATTTCTGCATCCGCTATGTCGGCCGCCAAGGCACTTCCGAGCGTGAAGTTCCAGCCAGATAGCATGTCTGGCAAATACGCTTCATACGAGCACCCCTTGCGCTCGCGACGACTTATCCCTTCAACCAAACTTGCTTGCCAGTGCTTTCGAAGGTTCTTAGCCATACCGTTAGGCCCAAATCTTTTAACCTACAGTTGCAACATAACTATAGGTTAAACGTCCAGAGCCCTCCGGGATAGGCATGCCTGCCCATTCTGGGTGATTAACGAAACATTGAGGCGGTGCCCGGCCTCGCGCAGAAATGCATTCATTGGCTCCTTGAAGAAAGCGCTTAGACTCGGCGCCACGCGGAATGGTAGCCTACGACTGTGCGGAATGGTATCGTTACGACTCGGCATATGGTATCGTTACGTCCATGTATATTCCTCGCATTGTTGATGATGAGCTAGCCGAGTTGAGTGCTGGGCTACCAGCGATTGCGCTTGAAGGGGCCAAAGGCGTCGGCAAGACAGCCACGGCCCAGCGCACAGCAGTTACTGTCTTCCAGCTTGACGAAGAGCCTGTGCGTATCATAGCCCGCGCTGATCCTAAGCGACTCGTGCGGAGTCCACATCCCGTTTTGCTTGACGAGTGGCAGCGTGTCCCAGCTCTCTGGGATCTCGTGCGACGCTCGGTAGATGAAGGGGCTGTGCCAGGCCAGTTCTTACTTACTGGCTCGGCATCAGCGGATCACACCGACATCCACTCTGGAGCCGGACGAATCGTCTCAATTCACATGCGGCCATTAACACTTGCCGAACGTGGCTGCGGAACGCCAACCGTGAGCCTGACAGACCTCCTATCTGGCAAGCGTTCTCCAATTTCTGGCACAACTGACGTCGCTCTCGAAGATTACGTTCGCGAAATTGTCACAAGCGGCTTTCCGGGTTTGCGGAATCTTTCCGGCCGGACTCTTCGCAGCCAACTCGGCGGCTACATTTCTAGAATCGCAAATCGAGACTTCCTCGAGCAAGGCCATCGTATCCGAAAGCCCCAATCGCTGCACCGTTGGATGGCCGCATATGCTGCTGCAACATCGACCACGACATCGTATGAAAAAATTCGAGATGCTGCCACCGCCGGCGAAAGCGATAAGCCGGCCAAGAAAACAACCATGTTCTATCGGGAAATTCTCGAACGTCTCTGGATTTTGGACCCAATTCCAGCCTGGATTCCAACACGAAATCATCTCAGACGCCTCGGCGAAGCTCCAAAACACCACCTGGTTGATCCAGCCCTGGCTGCTCGCTTGCTTGGTTTAGGGACGACAGCACTCCTCGAGGGCGAGCCCGGGCCACTGGCAATTCAACGTGACAGCACTGCACTTGGACAATTGTTTGAGTCACTCGTCAGTTTGAATGTCCGTGTCTATGCGCAGGCTAAAGAAGCGACAATCGGTCATCTTCGTACACAAGGCGGGGAGCATGAAGTCGATCTCATCGTCGAACGAGACGACCATCGGATCGTCGCCATCGAGGTTAAACTCGCCCAGACCGTAAGTGACGATGATGTCCGACAACTCAGATGGTTGCAAAATGAGCTCGGCGACGACCTACTAGACGCTGTTATCGTAACGACCGGGCCACATGCATATCGTCGCCGTAACGACAATATTGCAGTTGTGCCTGCAGCACTGCTAGGCCCTTAACATTCTTGCCGCGTGACTTCGAAGATCTGGTTCTCGGGATTCAGTCTGGCCAAACGGCGCAGATCTCGCTCCCGAATTTCTTCGAGGGAACTTCCTCAGTACAGGACCGAACGCGCTGCCAGCTAGCCATTCGACGGACGACATTTTGACTCTCGTCCTAGAAGACCGGACCGACACTTAACTTTGTTGAGTTGAGTCGACGGATTCATTCCAGTCAGGGACGTCTGGGCGGGGCAGAAGATTTTGAGCGGGCACTCTAAGCTCGCCAGGAAGCAGTACCTCTTCACCGTCAGAATCGTTGTCGGGGTGCGAGCCCGCAGCAGCTGCTCGGGCACCATCAGCTACTGCCAATGGCCCAGCCATAGGCACCCCAAGGGGCGTATCCACGCTTAAGTTCCCGTTCCTGGAGTTGGGGGGTCGCCAGTCTTGCAAAGGCGTGTTATCGGCCTGAGGCCATAGGTCGTACTGGCTTGGCGATCTTAACGTTGTAGCCGCTGACCCACTCAACCTACTCGTTGCCGCCGGGGAAGGACGCAAAGATGAGTCCGTGCCACTAACGCACGACCCAGGACGCGGCTTGTCAGGCTCTTGCACCTGAGTCGAGGGTGCTGACGACATGACTCTTCTCAGCTGCTCATCGCTGATACGACGTGCGCAATCAGCAAGGTAGCCATTACTCAAGAATTCATCTCGAACAACCCTCAATCCCGATCTTAAATACTCGGACTGCATCTGCCCAAAAAGGTTCGGCCGAGCACTCAGATAATCAACCAAAGCCGAAGGCGAAACCGCATTTTGAAATGCCTGATGCAGCTGTTCATCAGAAAGTTGAACAAATTGCGACAGACAATCTCGCCCCTCAGCCAGTTGAGCTCGTACCGTACCCAGGTTTCGGTTCCGGTTGTAGTCGTGCCAAAGAGGCTTCAATGTTCTCCATTGAGACCGCAAGCAACTTGAAAGCGTCTCTGGAGTGAGAAAACTATTCATCACGTGCCGTACTTGGTCTTCTGACAGGCTGCGGCAGCCTGTTGGCAGCCATGGTCGAGTAGCCGCTCTAGGAGCCCTCCACGCCGCATGCATGGTCGCGAAATGCGACGGATCTTGCCTTCGCAGAACAGTCAGCCACTCCTGGGGTGTGAGCTGTAGCCCCCGTGGCCCCTGCAGGGAATCCTGGGGCTGATGACTGGCGTCATTCGGGCCTTCGTCATCGTCAGACGCAACACCACCCGCCCCAACCTGAAGGATTGGTCTAACAGCGGCTGCAGCCGCAGAATCCGTAGCACTCACAGCCGGGCTGACGCTTGCCACAGCTATAGTAGGCTGCGCTTGTTGCCTGCCGTCGCCAAGGTGGAATGCCTGCAACAACTGGTCGTCCCCAAGCGCGTGGAATGCTCTTAAATAGCCTCCATCGCTTGCCAAAAACTGCCTTAGACCCGCGACGCCACCGCGCCTGTGCTCGCCGATAACTCGTCCGCGAACACTCGGGTGATTGTCCAAGAATTCACTCAGTACCTGCGGGGACTTAAGGCCATTGACACACTGTGCGAGCTGCGTGTCAGTCAAGTTTGTATATAGGGCCACGGATTTGGACCCGCGCCTTAGAAAGTCTCTCACCCTAGCAATATTTGGTAACTCCTGGTAGCGATACCAAAAAGCTACAAAGCGAGGCCAGTCAGATCGCAGCTCAATCGAAAGAGCCTCTGGGGTCAAGTCGCCGCCCGCTGCTAGCCGACGTTGGGCGGTTTGCCTTTGCACTGCTCCTGTGTGACCTGCGTTAACCCGCCGGGCAGCAGGCTGCGAGAGAGGCAATGACCCAGATACACTCTCCGTCGAAGGAGCTGCAGCAGCCTGGGCCGCAGCAGCTGAAGTTACAACAAATCTTGCTGCTTCGGGGCTCTCCTGTCCGAAGAGCGCAATGACCAAGTCCTGGTCTGTCAGACTATCGGACCACCACGTCAGGCCAGTACGCCGCAACACATCTCGAATCAGATGCGTGCCTCCATCATGCAGAGGAAATCTTTCTCTTAATGCGTCTCTAGTCGTCGGATTTCTTTCAAAATAGTAAGCCAACCCATTTCGAAGGTGTCCACTAGGTGGTGTTGCATCATTCACAGGTCGAGGCGGCATTGCCGATGCGCTCGGAGCAAACATTGCCGCCGACACCGACAGCGAAGCCATCGACACAACTGCGACGACCGTATTACGGAATAGTGATCTTGAAAATCTCATTGCAAATAATCCAAACAAACTAGGAGGAACACGCACCCAACCAACCGGGTTGGTAGCGACAGAGATTAAAAGACTACAAACCGAACGTAAGAGAACGCTGAGTAAACCGAAAGTTATCGTATCAATTCTGGTCCACCTCCCGTCATCCTGAGGGAGCGCAGCGACCGTGAGGATCCACCTGTGGCAAAGCCGCAGACCAACCGCCATGTCGACTATTTCGAATTGCTCGCTTCGCTCGCAAAATTCGGATTCCTGGATCCTCACGCCCCGGCTGCCGCCGGGGCTCAGGATGACGGTGGGGCCAACGACCCCTTGAATGGATACAAGTTATCGGTGGAGCGATCCATTACTCGGCCAGGATTGGGACACCCATAGCGACAGCGACTTTGCGGAGTTGCTCATCTAAGGTTGCCAACTCTAGATAGCGCCGAATGGCTAGTTCCAAGTACGAGGCGTCGTAGCTGCTCAACGAATTACGAGTGGCAATGTCTAGAGTCATTCCTAAAGCCCGGGACACATTTGGCTCATCAACGCTCACGGGAAGCATTGCAATCAAGCTTGCGGCTTGGATCGATTCGGTGGCGGACAGGCGCCCCCTGCGATGTGCCACCGCAATAGCGTTACTTACCTCAAGAGGCCAGATACTCGGCACAACCACTTGAACTTCGCCCATCTTGTTCAATACCGAGTCCGAGTACGAACTACTTTCAGACTCAAAACACCACGCAATTGCAACAGACGCATCAAGCACAAAGCCAGTCACCCAACCCGCCCTTCTTCAACAAGGCTCTTGACTGTGAGACCTTTAAGAGACTTGCCGCGACGAAATTGAACGAGCCCCTGCCGGGTCTTTTCGATGCTCCCCTTGGTCACTTGCGTGTCGTCCACTGGCACAAGACGAGCGATTGGGACTCCATGCTTCGTAATTGTTATCGACTCACCGTCAGCAACCTCACTTAGCAATCTGGGTAAATGGGTCTTAGCTTCATACGAACCAACTGTCGTTGCAGTCATTACGAACCCTCCTAGTTCAAACTAGCATACGACTAGTCTAACAGTGGTCGGCACCCCCTGGCATAACCTCGAGAGGTCAGGCTTGGGATTCAAGAGCAATCGGAAAGCCGAAGTGCGCGGCGGGATCGAGAATCTGGCACGTGGGGCTGCCGACGGGCTCTCGGTCGAAGGCTTGTACTCCGTCGGCTTGGAACTTGGCGGCGGCCTGGGCAAGGCTGGCGCTAGTGTCCAGTCCCAGAAGGGCTGCACCTTCACCGTTATCTGCCAACCGTTGGGCCAGCCAACCGGAATCGTCAATAGAGCTGGCCAGCTGGATACGAATGTTGGGCAACCGGATCTCAATGGCATCGGCACCGAACTCAGGCAACTCCACCACTTGAGGGTCTGCAGCGAGGTCGAAATTCTCTTCGAACACTTGCCGGGCTCGATCGAGATCTTGGACCGCCCAGATGAGACGGCTCCAACCTTGGACTGCTGCCCAGGGTTCGTTCCCTCCCCCCTCACCGGGCCACTCCTCCACTTCGATCCCGCCCCCCGGACTAGCAAACTCAACCAACGAATTGAAAGTCGCTTTGGGATGCAAGAAACCGATCCGGCCGGCTATCCCCCGGCGGGGCACGTGATCGATGCAAGGCACAGCACGACTTGCCGCCCGCTCGAGTTCGCCACCCACATCATGGGTTTCAAAACAGACGTGGTGGATACCACCGCCCTTAGCCAAATAGCGGGCAATCGGCCCTTCGGAATCGAGCGGTTCCAAGAGCTCAATCTCGCCGTCGCCACACTCCAAGAGGCAGGCCCGCACGCCTTGCTCTTCAACGGTTGCTACCACGGTCGGCATGAGCCCGAAACGCTGCCGCCACAGATCAATACCGGTCTCGAGATCGGGTACAACCATTGCTACGTGATGAAGTCGAGTTATCATGCACGATCATGCCACATCAGCCTCCTCCGTGACAAGGGACCTAATTATGCCGTAATTGCTCGGCCATTTCGAATTGCTCGCTTCGCATCGCAACACTGCAAAGCCTGGATTGCCACGCCCTGTCAAAGCCCAGGGCTCGCAATGACGACAAGACTGGTAGTGCCGCTCTAGCGAGGAAGGCTAAATGATTACAGGCCTGTGGTCTGCCGCTCCGCTGATGTCGGCGGCGTGTGAACCAAAACCAACAGCAATCAGCTTTTTGTACCCACAGGGCCCTTGCTTGGTACTGTTCCTTCATGACCACTACGCCCTGGCTCGACAGCTACGAAGTTGGCAACTTTTTTGATGAAGCGTTCGCGCCTGATGGGTCTGTGCGACCGCACTATCAGACGCTGGTCGACCGCACAATGTCGTTGCCTCCCAACGAATTTGCCCGGCGGGAGCATCTCCGCAACGCGATTTTTCGTTCGCAAGGAATCACGTTTACGGTCTATTCCGATGATGCCGGCGTCGAGCGCACCTTTCCGATGGATCTCATCCCCCGCATTATCCCCGCCCAAGAGTGGGCCTTCCTCGAAAAGGGTCTGATCCAGCGGGTCAGCGCGCTGAACTGTTTCTTGGCCGATCTTTACAGCGGCGAGCAGCTGATCTTGCGAGACGGTATTATCCCCCGATGGCTGGTGCAATCGGCAAGCGGATATGTGCGCGAAGCAAAGGGCATCAAGGTGCCGCACAATGCTCACTGTCTCGTTGCTGGGATTGATCTAGTCAGGGATTCCGACGGCGAATACAAGGTGCTCGAGGATAACGTGCGCAATCCGTCGGGTATTTCGTATGTGCTTGAGAGTCGGTCGGCCCTGACTAGGGTCATGCCCCGGGCGTTTTTGCGCCACCAGGTGCGCCCGGTTGATCACTACAGCGTCTTGCTGCTGGCCGCCCTTCACCAGATTGCCCCCAAGACGGTGGCTGAACCGACAGTGGCCGTGCTCACCCCAGGCATGTACAACTCGGCCTACTTTGAGCATGCGTTCTTGGCCCGCCAGATGGGTGTCGAGTTGGTAGAGGGACGAGACCTGGTGGTGGATGATCTCGTCGTCTACATGCGCACAACACGGGGACTTGAGCGGGTCGATGTGTTGTATCGTCGCATCGACGACAGCTTCCTAGATCCGGTCGTTTTCCGACAAGATTCGACTCTCGGCGTGCCAGGCATTTTGGCGGCGGCTCGGGCTGGCAATGTCACTATCGCTAATGCGGTTGGTAACGGGGTCGCCGATGACAAGGCTGTTTACGCTTATGTGCCCGCAATCATCAAGTACTACTTGGGCGAAGAGCCGATCCTGGCCAGCGTCCCCACCTTTTTGCTGTGGGATGACGAGCAGCGCCACGAAGCTTTGGCACGACTAGACCAGTTGGTTATCAAGCCAGTTGACGGCTCGGGCGGATACGGCCTGCTCATGGGGCCGACTGCATCAGACGAAGACATCGCCACCTTTCACAAGCTCATCGAGGAGAACCCGCGCAACTTCGTTGCCCAAGAGGTCATTTCGCTGTCGCGCCACCCCACCCTGGTAGGTGACCATTTCGAGGGCAGGCATATCGATCTGCGACCATTCGTGATTAGCGGCGAGTCCATTGATGTGATTCCGGGCGGCCTCACTCGAGTCGCCTTGGTGCCTGGTTCTCTGATCGTTAATTCATGCCAGGGTGGCGGATCCAAAGACACGTGGGTTTTGGAGCCTGAGCCGGGCAGCAACATAGACACTGAGCCTCCCACAGCCGCCGAACTGGAAGCCAAGCGCAAAGACCTTGATCTAGCCGCCGCCGAAGCGCTGGCCCGCTCTAATCAGGCCTCACAAGGGTCTCCGGCCTTGTCCGGCTCAACGCCCTCGCCCTCGCCCGCACTCGCAACCCCGAAAGGACAATGATCTCTCATGCTCTCGCGGCTTGCTGAAAACCTGTTCTGGACTGGCCGCCTCAGCGAACGCGCCGACAGCACTGCCCGGCTCCTAGATGTCACCTATCACGGGTTGTTGGAGTCGCCGCCGCTCGAGATGGAACCCGTCTGGGAGGAAGTGCTCGAGGTTCTCTACTCTCTCGACGACTATATGGAACGACCAGGCAGTATGGATGCCGCCAGCGTCATGGAATATCTCACCGCCGACTCATCGAATCCCACCTCGCTAGTGGCCACGATCGAGAAGGCTCGCGACAACGCTCGTTCAGTGCGAGAGATCATCCCGTCAGAAATGTGGGAGTCGCTCAACACTTTCTACCTAGAGCTGCGCACCCGCAAGCTCGAGAAAGAATTGCGCGAACAGCCCTGGGACTTGTTTCAGTTCGTGCAGTGGCGAATCCGGACCTTCGTCGGCGTTGGGTCCGAAACGATGTTACGTGACGACGGATGGCGCTTCTTTACCCTTGGCCGCATGCTCGAGCGGGTTGCCTTCACCTGCCGGCTCCTCAATGTTAGATATAACCAGCTGGCGTCATCGGCCCTGCCCCGCTCGTTTCACAATTGGGTCGGTGTGCTCAAGTCACTATCTGCCTTCGAGGCCTTCCGCAAAAGCTACCGCGGGTCGCTCGACCCTACAGACGTCGTTGACTTTGTCATACTGTCTCAGTCATTCCCGCGCAGCGTGCTGTTTTGCTTACAAAAAGGTGAGGCACAAATGAAGCACCTGGGACGAAATGGGGAGATGACTGGGCCAGGGCGGCTCATCGGCCGGTTGCGTTCCGACATTGAATACCGTGATGTACAAGACCTCTTCTCAGAAGGGCTGCATGTGTTTTTGAATCGGATACTGGAGGGCGTCCTCATGGTCAGCGACGCCGTTGCGCACGATTTCTTCCGTGGTGTCGGCGACAGCGACCTCCAACAACTCCAGGCCGCATCATGAGTGGAGGACTGCCGATCCGCTACAGCATCCGCTACACAACACGCTTTGACTACGCAGCTCCGGTTTCAGAATCCCAGAATGAACTGCGTGCCAAACCGGTCTCTGATGCCCGCCAAAACTTGGTTAGCTACAACATTTCCACCACTCCCACCAGCCGAGTCTTTTCCTACCTCGACTACTGGGGAACCGGGGTGAGTGCTTTCGGTTTGCGTGCGCCGCACTCCAGCCTCGAAATTACCGCCCAGGCCATAGTCGAGACTGGTCAGGCCCCGCTGCTCGCCAGCGTTCCCCAGATGGATAGCCTTTCCGACGAAGCATTTATCGACAACTACTTCGAATATCTGCAACCCTCCAAGCATGTGCACTGGGGTGAGACCGTCACCGCCGAGGCCACTGAGCGTGCCGAACAAATGGGCAACGATCTCATTGGCGTGATCCTATCGTTGCACCGGTCAGTGGGGACCAACTTCAACTATGTGCGAGGCGCAACCGACATTGGGGTCGGCGTCGAAGAGCTACACCACCGTCGTGAAGGGGTATGCCAAGACTGTGCCCACCTTTTCATTGCGTTGTGTCGCAGCATTGGTATTCCGGCCCGGTACGTTTCAGGGTATCTTTTTGCTGCCGACGATTCAATCGGATCCGACATCGCCGAGGACTATGTGGAAGTGCAAACCCACGCCTGGGCTGAAGTGGCAATTCCGGGCGCCGGTTGGCTGGCCCTAGACCCGACCAACATGCAGGCCGTCGGCGAACGTCACATCAAGATCGGCCACGGCCGCGACTACGACGACGTCATGCCCTTCCGAGGAATCTACTCCGGCACGGGCAAGCACTCACTCACCGCCAGCGTCGAAATCCAACGCCTCGCCTCGTAGGTCTTTGAGATGTCTCGACGTGACCTGATCAAAATGACCGACGGTGAGGTGGCTGACTTCTTGGCGGAGGCTCATTCCGCCACTCTATGCAGTATTGACGCCAACGGATTTCCGCACCCGACCGCCATGTGGTACGCCCTCCTCGATGGGTTCATCCACTTTTCGACCTACGCCAAGTCACAGAAGGTGGTCAACCTGAGCCGGAATCCGAAGGCAGCCGTCTTGATCGAATCCGGCGAAAACTATAGCGATTTACGGGGAGTGACCGTGCAAGGCAACGCCGAAATTGTGCCCGATCCACAACTAGCCGGTGACGTTCTTTTGGCTATCGCCGATCGTTACCCAGGCCTAGATGCCGGACTCGACCCCGCCAACCGAGAGCTCGTGTTACGCAACCGTGCCCAAAAGCGTGCCGCCATCCGCATCATCCCCACCAATACCATCTCTTGGGACCACCGCAAACTCGCCAGCTCCTACTGACGGGGCTCATTACCGAGTTGTCATTTCAGTGCGTAAGATCTGTTCGATTCGCTCCGAAATATCAGATTGGCCGCTGCTGCCTGCCTTGGCTCCGAGGAGCCGCCTTCGTTTCCCTTGGCCGGATCCGATTGCTGTTTCTTCGTCCAGAAAAGCGGCAATCGCTTCGCGGGTAATCTCCGAGATCGTCATGTTCCGAAGTTGCGCCTCGTGGCGTAACCGTAGATCAATATCTTCCGGCAAGCTGATGGAAATCCTCCCCATGAGCGCCAGCATACATCAACAAATCAGACCCGTATCTTCACTGCACCTTAACTAAACTCCCCCCACCCGTTCGTCATCCTCACGGTCGGCTAGCGCCTCCCTCAGGATGACGAACAGCTGCAGTCTTCCCCGTCATGCTTTGGCTTTGCGGAATTGGACTTCACGGTAGGGGGCGAGCTGGTCGGATAAGAGGCGGGCAAGTTCGAGACGCTTGGGTTTGCCGGTAGTCGTGTATGGTACATCGGTGCCGAATATCACAACCTTCGGTGCCTTGGCATGACCGAGTCGGTCCTTGCACCACTCGATGATGACCTCTTCCTCGAGCGCAGAACCGTCAACCAGAACCACGTAAGCGGCGATTTCATCACCATAGAAACGGTTGGCGAACGGCACCGCCAAGCCATATCGAACTTGGTCGTGACTATTAATGGCCGCATCGATTTCGAGCGGAGAGTAATTGATGCCACCTCGAATGATTAACTCCTTAATGCGCCCAGTAATAAACAAGAACTGACGGCCGTTGGCGTCCGGGAGAGAAAATCCTTCATCGCCCGAATGGAACCAACCATTGCGAAAGGCTTGCGCATTGGCATCGGGGCGAGCGTAGTAGCCGGCCGAGACCGTGTCGCCCCGCACACAAATCTCTCCCCGCTCACCATCGGGCACAGCCGTGTCATCGTCATCGAGGATGGCCATTTCTTGGTGGGGTAACGCTAGACCGATCGACGGAAAACCATGTTCCGATAACCATGCCTTGTGTTCGTCAGCCGGCAGACCCGGAGGCATGTGACAGTTGTAACAGGTTGTTTCCGAGAGGCCATACCCGTGCGTGATCGGGATTCCGAATCGGTCCTCGAACGCCATGGCCGTCTCGACCAGCAAGGGCCCCGCTCCACAAATGATCGATTTGAGACAAGTCACGTCGAGGCTAGAAAGGTCGGTGTCGGCCTGTAGCAAAAACTCCAGCAGTGTTGGCACGACCGACACCATACTGACCCGTTCATCAGCGACATGCTGCCAGAACGTATGCGAATTGAATCGACTCGTAAGCACAGTTGAGGCTCCCAAATACAAGGGAGTCACATGGGTCACAATGATTCCGTTCACATGAGTGATCGGTAGCACGCACATCGCTCGCATCTCGGCACTCCAGCCATGCCAAACGCTCATTGCATCGGCATCGACCAGCATGTTGTATTGGGTGAGCACAACCCCCTTGGGGTTACCAGTAGTGCCTGACGTGTAGACGATTAGAGCCTCGGCGGTTTCGCAATCGAGATCGATTGCATCCAACTGCTCGGGCTCACATGAGAAAAGTTCCGTATGATACGAGACGACCTTCCGGTCACCCGAAATACAGGTGGTGGCTCCGGATGGGTCGACCGCCACCAGGCCGACTTCACGATCTTCCAAGACGGTTTCGGCATCCGCCAAGTAATCGGTTCTAGCGAAGAGCCACGTTGCCCGAGAGTTGTCGATGACAAACTGCTTGCGATCAGTCGTCTCGCCAGCATTGATCGGCACCACACATGCGCCTAGGCTCCACGTGGCCAGGTACAGCAAAATCGTGTAGTCAAGACTTCCGATCAAGAATGCAACTCGATCGCCAGCCCCAACCCCAAGCTTTTGCAGCAAGGTAACCGCCCGCCCAACATGGTCGCAAGCTTTCGAGTAGGTCCAGTCACGCCGCTCGCCCGTATCGTCATCAACAAATGTTAGATACGGAGCATTGGGACTCTCCCGAGCTCGCGCTGCCAACAATTGGGCTATGTTCCGCCACGGACACTCCCAATGCTCCTGCCCCACCATCTCGTGGGCCCGCCCAATCTCAACTGCCGCATCGAAATCAACTGCCTCGGCCATCGGCGCCCTTCCCAACCTCGCTCCAGCTCCACCAGCGATCATAGACCGACGCCTGCGAAAAGGGGAGATACCGGGCTCTGCAAAAAAGGGGAATAACCTTCTGATGACCTACGTTTGATATATGGTCGACAGGCAGTTGGTCTGCGGCTTCGCCGCAGGTAGATCCTCACGGTCGGCTAGCGCCTCCCTCAGGATGACGAACCGGGCCGGCGGACGTGAATGATTAGCATAGCCCCTTCAACCCATGCAGGGCGGTAGGATTAGGTCCGACGAAAGCTGAGTTGATGAGATGAGAACCAGCGTTTGCAGCGAAATGCAACAAATTCGAGACACTCAGTTGGGCATCGACACACTTGACCCTTCCGTCGATGTACCCAATGACGTAAGCGCACTTCAACGTGACGCATTCGCAACCTATGTTGAGCCCGAAATCCCCACTCTGTATCGAGTCGCCCTGTCACTCACACGCAAGCCAGCCGACGCTGAAGACCTCGTGCAAGACACGCTCTTGCGGGCCTATCGGGCAATCTGCACGTTCGATGGGCGATTCATCCGTGCCTGGCTGCTCACGATCATGCGTAACACGTTCAACTCCAAGATGCGGCGCCGTCGGCCGGAGCTGTTGTTTGATCCCGATGTGGAGCAAAAGCCGTTCGCGTTTGGGGCCGAGACCGAGCCGGAGCCTGAAGAAATCGTGGTCGACTCTCAACTCGACGCCACTGTCTCGAAGGCTCTAGCCGACCTGCCCGACCACATGCGCAAGGTCATTGAACTGGTCGACTTCAACGAACTCTCCTATCAAGAAGCTGCCGATTTGCTCGAAGTTCCCATCGGCACCGTGATGAGCCGTCTGCACCGAGGACGCAGCCGCATGCGTGACCAACTACTTGCCGCCAAAGCGCTACCATCGAATGATGCGAGCGAGCCAGTTTTGCTGGCCAGGTCGGTTTCAACCTCGGGGATCCGGCCAGAGCTAGGCTCAACCGGCAAGTCCAACGGAGGACTTTAGATCATGGGAACCGGATCCGATAGCACAGACCAGGAGCTACCCGTCACATCAGCTTCATTCGGGAAGCAACGTCGGGTATCGATCACAACATCCCGCACAACGAGCGCCCAGTGCAGCTCAATCCAGCCCCTAATGGATAGTTACGTTGATCTCGAGCTCGATCCCGACCACGCGTACAAAGTCGCCGACCACTTGCGCCGTTGCGCCTCATGCCAGTCAGACAAGCAGAACCTCGAACAATTGAAGACGCTCCTTCGGACCCGTGTGGCCACTTGCGACCCAGCCGCCGTCGATCGCCTCCAAACCTACCTTCACACCCTCTGCCAGCAAGAGCAGTAGCCGTTTGCTAGTGGCGTCTCGGGAAATCACCATGTAGTCATCTCGTTGATATATAATGACCACATGGACGTTGGGATCAGAGAACTCAAAGCGCATCTTTCGGAATTCATTGAACGAGCAGCGAACGGTGAACAAATTCGCGTCACTGATCGCGGAACCCCCAAGGCAGTTATAAATGCTTTGCCGGGCAGATTTCGCCTTGATGAAGGGATACAGGAAGGTTGGATTACTGTCGGCCACGCCGCCGATAGCCCGCCTGTAGACGTGAAGCCAGTGCCCTCGAGCTCGAGGAGCATCGATGTCATTAATGAAGACCGTGGCCTATGAGTCTCTACGTTGACACGAGTGCTCTCATAAAGCGCTATGTGTTAGAGCCCGACTCCGATCACTGCCTAGGCATCCTCAAGTCTGACCCACTATGGATCACAGCGCAGCACACTTACGTCGAGTTACGCAGAAACCTCGCCCGCCTGCTAGACCACAACGACCATGCTCGCCAGGTAGCGGCCTTCTTGCAAGATTGGAGCCGCATGCATGTGGTTACCATCGATACCCAAGTCGCCCAACATGCAGCGGACTTCGCCGAAACATCCGGCATTCGCAGCTTAGATGCGATCCACCTGGGAGCGGCCTATGTGGTTGGCAGTGGCAGCCTGCCAATCCTTACATATGACATTCGCCAAGCACAAGCCGCCCGAGCCCTTGGTTGGCCCGTATTGGGGGCCTGATCCACCGGAATTAGCTCAGCGAGTCAGTCGGAGGGTCGCCGGGCGTTGGCGATTGGGAGCGGCGGTCACAGCCGAAAGCTTTGGGCGTGATGCGGACGCTGGGCGAATAGGAATGCTCATCAGATCCGGTTCTACTTGACATCCCAATGGTCTTAGCTAGACTTAGCTACATGAAGGTTAATGTCCATGACGCCAAATCAGCACTGTCGGATCTTCTACGCAGAACAGAAGCTGGCGAAGAAGTGATCATTGCGCGGGCGGGAACCCCGATAGCACGCCTCGTGCCCTATCGACACCAGCACGGCCCGCGCCGACTAGGTGGCTGGGAAGATCGAGTCTGGATCGCTGACGACTTCGACGACACCTCCACCGAAATTGTCGATTCCTTCTACAATGATGAGTCCAAATGAGGCTACTCCTCGATACTCACGCACTTCTCTGGTGCTTGAGCTCGCCCGAGAAGCTCACTAGTACCACACGAGAAATGATCGTTGATCCCCTCAACGAAGTGTTCGTGAGCGCAGCAACCATCTGGGAAATCGGCATCAAGCAGGCTCTCGGCAAGTTACGCATCCCAGACGACTTGGCGAAACAGCTGAAGTCAAAGGACTTTGGCGAACTTCCTATCACGTTCAAACACGCTCGGCGGGCAGGCGACCTACCAATGATTCATCGGGACCCGTTCGACCGAATGCTCGTTGCTCAGGCTCAAGAAGAATCTCTGGCAATTGTGACCCACGACAACCGTTTTGAAAGCTACGGCGTTCAACTCTTGAGATGACGGCCTCTTGGGCGACATCACATGCCGAAACCTCGCCTCATCCGACCACAACCCACTAACTCAGCTTCCGTCCTGGCAACCCTGCCCAAGCAGTAAGCCAGGGCACGGAAGTCGCACATTCAACGGAGAGTTGGGCTAACGGGCCCTGCCCCGAATTAGCGAATCGGTTTGGTAGGGCGGAAGGCGTTAGTGATTGGGGGCCGGCGGTCACGGCCGAAGGCTTTCGGGGTGATGCGCACGCCGGGGGGTGACTGTCGGCGCTTGTATTCGCTGCCGTCAATCATGCGCACAATGGATTCGACGATGTCAGGATCACCCAGTCCGGCAGCAACAATCTCGCTAGCCACCATGTCTTGCTCAACATAGGCCATGATGATCGGATCCAGAACGTCATATGGCGGGAGCACGTCGGTATCGAGCTGACCGGGGCGCAATTCAGCCGACGGCGGCTTAGACAGGACTGACTCGGGGATGATCGGTTCTTGTCCTTGAGTTTTGCCCCACTCATTGCGCCACCCACATAGTTCGTAGACCAATACCTTGGGCACATCCTTGAGCACCGCATAGCCCCCGGCCATGTCACCGTAGAGAGTCGTATATCCGGTAGCCATCTCGCTTTTGTTACCGGTCGAGAGAACGATCGAACCAAACTTGTTCGAAAAGGCCATGAGAATGTTGCCTCTGATCCGAGACTGTAGGTTCTCTTCGGTCAAGCCGGGCTTGCTGCCCTTGAAGAGGGGTTTGAGAGTGCGCAACATTTCGTCGTAAGTCGCCCCGATAGGAACGACCTCGAATCGGATCCCCAAGTTCTTGGCAAGCAGTCTTGCGTCGGTTTCGCTCGACTCCGATGAGTATTCCGACGGCATGGCGATTCCGGTCACTTGATTAGTGCCGAGGGCATCGACCGCGATCGTGGCGACGAGACTTGAGTCGATTCCGCCTGACAAGCCAATGACCGTTGAATAGAAACCGTTCTTGCCCAGATAGTCGCGCACCCCCAAAACTAGCGCTCGATATATTTCCTCTGCCGATTCTAAGACTGCTGGCATCACTTGAGTCTTATTGGGGGGCATGTTTACCGGAGCAACAGCGTAAGTCCAGGGCGGATCGTGGATAGTTTTGATGCTCGTATCGTTGAGAGGCGACTGGCCAAATACGAAGTGCGGTTCCGACAATTCCGGATGGTCAGCATCCAGGTCGATGACGTCAAGATCGAGGCGTTCCCACTCTCGAGGCCGTGTGTCGCGCAACCGATGGCGCAATACATCGACACAGTCAATATCCCATATGGCCAGAGCTTCACGGAATTGGGCGACCGATGCCACCAGTTCGCCCGCTTCATCAAAGAGCATCGAGCCACCGTCGAAAACGAGCTCGTCCTGGCCGCCAACGAGGTTCACAAATACGAGCGGACAAGCGCAATCGGCCGCTCTCGTAGCCAGCATCGACCTCCGGGTGGCTAACTTCCCTCGATGAAACGGCGATCCACTGATATTGATTGCCAGCTGAGCACCGCCCTTGGCTTGCTCCAACATGGGACCACCCGACACCCAAATATCCTCACAAATTGTTACTCCGATGTGGACACCGCTCAACTTTAGGAGTGGGGCGGCAGATCGGCCGGGGGCAAAATATCGCTTCTCATCGAACACGCCGTAATTGGGTAGATGCCGTTTGTGGTAGTAACCGGCGATCTCTCCTGGCACGCAAATCGCTGCCGAGTTGTACAAGTCGCCGTCGTAGTGGATCGTGCCAATGATGGCCACGATATCGGGCAACTCGGCCACAATCTCGTTGAGTACGGTCTCGTTGTACTGGACAAAAGCCGGCTTGAGTAGCAGATCTTCGGGAGGGTAACCACTGAGAGCCAGCTCTGGAAAGCAAATAATGTCGCAACCAGCCTCGTGCGCCTCGCCAGCGATCTCGAGAATCCGGGCAGCATTACCGTCAACATCGCCCACCGTTAGATTGACCTGAGCTGCCGCTACTCTGAGACGCACTAAGACTCCATCTGTTCAAGTTCGCTACCGGCCATTGTGGATAGTTTATGTCAAATCAGCAACGCTCGGGTTTGAAACCCTCCCGATCACGCTCTTGATGTGCGAATTCCGCGCCCTCCCGTCATTGCGGCCGGAGTGTCGCTACCGGCCTTTCGTCATTGCGAGCGAAGCGAAGCAATCCAGGCTTTACTGTTTTTGCGACGCGAAGCGAGCAATTCGAAACGGATCGTATGACGCTGATATAGTCCTGCTCGCTACGCTCGCAGAATATTTAAAGTCTGGATTGCCACGCCCTGCCAAAGCCCAGGGCTCGCAATGACGGCGAGAGACGTAAATGGTGGACCTTTGTGGCGCGCTGTCTGCTCAAACCCTTAGCATCGATACCATGAGCCCCGATGGTGAAAGATTCACTCCCACACACGCGCTGGAACAGCTGAGTCATAGCGCGCCCGAAGAAACAGCGGAAGTCCTCGCTGACGAGCAGGGACGCCAGTCGCTCACGGCGATCACCACTGCCTCACACGCCTTCACAGCGTGGCTGCGATCGCATCCGGCTGAAATACTGAAGCTCAAAGACCCAGAAACAATTGGCCCGCTGCCGGATCGGTCAAACCTGATCGCGCAAGCACTTACGCTAGTCACGGAAAGCTCAAGCCCGAGTGCTGACTTGCGAATTTGGCGCCACCAGATGATGCTCAGGATTACGGTTAGGGATCTACTCGCCCTCGCAAGTCTGCAAGAAGTTGGATCCAACCTGTCGAATCTAGCCGACGCTTGCCTCAATGCGGCTCTAGCCATCGCCGTAGGCGAGGCTCCCGGTGGCACAGACGAGCCTCTGGCTGTAATCGCAATGGGCAAGCTGGGCGGACAAGAGCTCAACTATGCGTCTGATGTCGATGTGCTGTTGGTCAGCCCCAACGAGAACCATTCCGCAACGACAGCACGCCGCCTCTTGGAAGTGATGTCAGCCCCCCACCAAGAGGGGCTTGTCTGGCTGGTTGACACAAACCTTCGGCCCGAAGGGCGTTCGGGGGCCCTTGTCCGCTCACTTGACTCGTATTTGGCTTATTACAAACGGTGGGCCGACGCGTGGGAGTATCAAGCCCTGATCAAGCGCAGGGCGTGTGCTGGCAACATTCCACTCGGTCGAGAATTCTGCGCTGCGACACGAGAGTTCGTCTATCCCCAGTCGATGCATCCTGAAGCTTTGGAAGAGCTGCGTTCGATGAAGGGCCGCGCCGAGGCGCAAGTCGAGGCGGCCGGTCTGTCGGATCGCGAGATCAAGTTGGGCCCTGGCGGCATTCGTGACATCGAATTCGCGGTTCAGCTCTTGCAACTTGTGCACGGCAGCCACGACCTTGAAATCCGCTCAGCAAATACGTTGAAGGCTCTCGAGGCCTTGGCTCGTAACGGATACATTGACGTCGTCGACTGCGATGTGCTCTCCCACACCTATATCAAACTTCGCACCCTTGAACATCGGCTCCAGCTCGCCAATCTCAACCAGGTGCATGCACTACCCACGTCCCCAAAGAAATTGGATCATCTCGCCCATGTTCTCGGGTTCCGATCCGATCCGAGAGCGTCTGCCACTGAACATTTCATGCGAGATCTCAAAGGGACCCTCAACACCGTACGTGGCATTCATGAACGTCTCTTTTACCGGCCTTTGCTTGAGGCGTTCTCAGGCGCTACCTTGGCGCCAACGTTGTCGGCGAGCGCTGCGACTGAGCGACTACGAGCATTCGGTTTTTCGGACGCTGCTGCCACTCAGAGGGCGCTGCGCGAGTTGACTTCTGGGTTGTCGCGCCGGTCGAAACTGATGGAAGCTACACTGCCTCTGCTTCTCGAGTGGCTCAGCGGCACTCCTGATCCAAACCTGGGCCTGCTCATATTGGAACGACTGTCGGCCAACAAACACAAGGCCGACTTGATGACATCGGTGTTTCGTGAGTCGCCGCTGGCGGCCCGGCGGCTATGCGCAATTATTGGTACCAGCCGTGAGGTGGCCGACAATATCGAGCGCTTCCCGGAATTTATCAAGCTGCTCGAAAATGACAGCGAACTTACTCGGGCACGCTCGTTCGATGAGCTGTATGAGAGTTCCCGACGCCAGCTCGCCCGCGTTCCAGAAGATGGAGCCAAAGATAAGATCGACCCTTTGCGACGTTTCATTCAGCGAGAGCGCACCCGCATCGCCATTCGTGACCTCACCGGATGCGCGGACGTGAGCGACGTTGGCCAGGAACTGAGTCGCCTGGCGCAGGCCTGCCTAGCTGCCGCATTTGATGTTGTCACTGCTGGGGTCGAGGACTTGACGCCCGTCGCGCTCATCGCCATGGGCCGATTTGGATCGCAGGAACTCGCCTATCTTTCTGACTTAGACCTCGTAGTTGTGTATGAAGACGCCACATCGGATTCGGCGCAACTTGATACGGCAGCGGACCCGTTAGCACAAGTCGTTCGCCGCATTGAGCAGCTTATCGCTATCCTCTCAGAGCCAAGCACCTTTGGAGAGGGGTTCCGGCTCGATTTCAATCTGCGACCCGAGGGCAAGAGCGGCGCTTTGGCCCGCAGCTTGCGTGGCTATGTTCACTATTGGGCACGGTGGGCCGAGACTTGGGAGTTTCAATCGTTAACCCGAGCTCGCCCAGTCGCCGGCGACGCTGATCTGGGATCGGCCTTCATTGCTGCGGCGCACAAGCATGTCTACATTGATCCATTCCCGGATCGTCGACTCTTGGATATCCGTACCATGAAAGCCAGGATCGATAAGGAGCGCCTACCTCGAGGATCAGATCCTGCATTCCATGTCAAACTGGGGCGAGGTGGCCTTGTCGCCATCGAATTCGCAGTGCAGCTGCTCCAGTTGCGTCACGGCAGCACCATTCCAGCCCTGCAACAACCAGAGACAACTACTGCCATCAGGACCTTGCATGCCGAGAATATCTTGTCGGGAGAGCAAGCCTCACAACTAGAAGAGGCCTATCTGTTTCTCTCAGCACTTCGCAATCGCATGACACTGATGGGAATACGCAGATCGGATGAACTGCCCCAGAACTTCGCCGTCCTATCGAAACTGGCGCGTTCGCTCGGCATTATCCGCAATCCGGCCCCTACCTTGCGCGAGCACTACCGGCGCCTCACCCGTCGCACAAGCC
>JBCKKC010000012.1:0-35912 GCA_038904395.1 Acidimicrobiia bacterium
AGACGAGCTGCCGGCAGTCTGAAACTAGTCGATGCGGGTTCTTCACACGGTGCACATCAGCAAGGATTGCCGCCGGTCGATAGTCCCTAAAGATCGCCCTGCCATTTGCGGGTCCGCCGCTCGGTCCGCCGTCGATGGGGATGGGTGGACCACCCTTGCCAGCGATAAGTTGCAGGTGAGCATCGGTGATGTGCGAAACACATACGTTGTTCAGATTGGGTACAGACTCGTCGCCGCCACGGATTACGAATCCGTTGTTTGGACTACCGGTCGCCCACAACCACGCCGCGTCAGGTACTCGCACTTGCTCATTTCGGTTTGGCTAAACAACACACCAGTGCGTCGGAGGTGATCAAGATTGAGGGTTGTACCAAGTGGCCGGCGCCGGGCGCTAGCCGCCGTATGACATGCGTGTGTCTTCCATCCGCAACACGGGCGTATCCTCAGGCTTGCGAAACCCGCTGTCGACAACCTCACCGATAAACAATGTGTGGTTGCCACATGGCACTGTGTTCACAACCTGGCAATCAATGTATGCCAAAGCGATATCGAGCACGGGGACCCCGGTCTTGCCCAGAGCAAAGCCAAAACCATTGACCGTACTTTCCTCAAAATCTACTTCTACGGGCTTGACAAACTTGCGCACGATGGCACGGTCTTCCCGATCGATGATGTTCAGCGCGAACGAGCGGTGGCCCTCGATGAGTTCGTGCGTGAGCGCACTTTCCTCCACGCTTATTGCTACCAACTTGGGATCAAAAGAGACCTGGGTGGCCCAGTTCAGGGTCATGCAGTTGTATTGGCCGTTGTGCGCACTACCGACCACGTATAGACCCGACGGCATTTTCCACAAGACTCGACGACGCAGTTTGTGATAGATGTCAGGATCAAGGGCCTCGGACGGGAAACTATCTAACGAAACAGGTTGAGTCATGCCGTTGAGCGTAGTCCCGAAATCGCGACGGCCGACTGGTCCTTGCCAACCGGTCCGCCGGTAGCTCTTGGTGTAGACTTGATTCCGTTGGTGTTTGTGAATTCACAAACACCAAACATTCTCATAAAGCGATAGCCTGGCGAGGTTTTGAAGTGGCAGCAGAAGAGACTGGCGAACTGGTCGATCTTCTAGTGAATACGTTCAGCATTGACGCACGCATGTTATCGCCGCAAACTGTAGCGGTCAATGATAGGACGTTTGGGATACAGCGTCGAAGTCGAGTGAATTCTTGGCCTACTCAAAACTTCGAGACTGAGCAGATTGTCATTGCAGACAGGGTATCGCAGACTGCCCGACAACAAGCCAGGACAGACGGATGGAACTACCTAGATCTGTCTGGACATCTCAGGATCTGGACCACCAAAATCAAAATTGATACGGACATCCCAAAAGCCCATTTTTTAGATATCGAAGAATCCTTACCTGCGCCTTTTAACAGAGTTGGTCTGGAAATTGCCGTTACAATGCTCGAAAATCCTAGCAGGCCAGCCTCCCGCGCTCATTGGCTCGAGAGCTTGGACGAAACCCCGGATATGTGTCGACCATATTGAAGAGATTCAAAAATCAGGGTCTGATAACTCAAACACGTACGCCCAATAACCCAGTCTTATTCTGGGAAACTGTTGCTGATTGGCCCCAATCCAGTTGGAACCTGCTGCGACGAATGCCAGACTTCTCCAAGACTGACCACGATCCTAGATTGCGCTTAAAAGAATGGATCGAAGTGGGAGATGCAGCCGCCGTCGCCTGGGGTATCCCGATAGTTCCTCATGCCGTAAAGATGTTCTATGTTCCGACAGATAGAACTCTCTCCAAAGCTTTGAGAGAGTTCCAAAAGGCCGAAATAATTGGGGAAGCTGCCTGCATGATTCGCACCGCTCCAATTCGAAAACCTGTGGGAGTTTTCCAAAGCTCCCACTTATGGAAGAGAGCAACACTCGCTATCTGCGCCCTAGAGCTAGCCCAAGATTCGCGCGGTAAAGAAGCCATGCAAAACTGGACACCACCACAAAATGGGAGTATAGAAATTGAGCGCTTCTGGTAGTAAAGCAATCACCATCCTGGCAGATGAGGGCGGTTTTGCTCGACGCAGTTTCGAGTGCTTCAAATAACTTAACAACTTGGCTGGTCTAGATCCGTGGGTCCTGTGCAGAGGCTTTGCCATTTGGGTTCGCTTGAACGAAGCGCACCGCAGCACAATTGATTTAGACACACTGGTCGAGCAAAAGAAGCATTTCCAGGAGACGTTAATAGCAACCAACGTTGCATACCGGGATGAATCACTTTCAGAGTTCTATCTCACCAGCGGAATCAAATTCGACACAATTGGTGTAGGAGAAGTCAGCCTTCGGAATGTGCCAGCGGGTTTGAGACATTCTATCGGTCATTTGTTATGGACCACCTCTCTTTCTGGTTGGTTGATCCAAGCGACTGTCGGTAACGGTTTTGCTGTTGGTCGCTGATTGCGGAATCGTAGCGGTCTTGCTTGATAGGCAGCGTCGAGTACCTGCTGACGTTTGATACGTATATCTGTGGCTGTGCCGTCATGTACTGATGCTGGCGTGTGTAGAGCAAGCGCGCCATGGCGATGCTGGTTGTTGTAATAGTTGAAAAAGATGGTGCACCATGCCCGTGCGTCTTCGATGCAGTCGAATTTGCCGGGATAGGCTGGACAATATTTGAGGGTCTTGAACAGCGATTCGCTGTAAGGGTTATCGTTGCTTGTTTTCGGTCTAGACAGCGACCTTGTGACGCCCAATTCGGCGTACAGGTCAGCGACTGTTTTGCTGGTCATTGATGCTCCACGGTCAGAATGGATCGTGAGCGTTGACGGATCGATATCTTCGACTTTGACAGCGTTGGCCATCATTGCTTTGACCAGGTTAGAGTCCTCAACATACTCGACACGCCAAGCAACGACTTTGCGACTGTATATGTCCATGACTTTGTAAAGCTTGAAATAATAGCCTTTTTTTGGGCCGGCAAGGAACGTGATATCCCACGACCAAACACGGTTCGGTTCTTTTGCTATAAGCTCTGGTCGCACTCGTGGCGGATGAGCTGCTTGGCGTCTCCGTTCGCCTGTCTGGTTATGGTCTTTGAGGATCCGATACATTGTCCGGATCGAGCAGAGATATGTACCTTCATCGATGAGTTCTCCCCACACTTGAGGTGGCGCATTCTCGCAGAACCGGTCGCTGTTCAACATGTCCAGCACTTGGTTGCGTTCCTGGATTGATAAAGTCCAGCTAGGACTGACCTTGACGGATGGTGCGGGTTCGTCACTCGCCGGTTTAGGATTTCTGTGTCGATGCAAAGTAGCTCGCGAAACGCCCAATGCTCGGCACGCCCAACTGACTCCCGCCAGGGCTTCAGCCTCTACGAATATCGGCCCGGCAGACTCGCCAGCTTGGTTCAACTGTCGTTTCGGGATTCCGCGCTCGACGAGATAATCTCGTAGAGCGCTAATGCGTTTCCCGCTAGCTCTGACAGTTTCTGGAACTTATCAACATCGCCACGCAAACGATCAATCTCTTTCTCTAGCGATTCGATGCGTTTTTGATCTTTGGTCCTTGCCGGGCCTCGCTTGTTGTTCGTCAAGCCTTGCAACCCCGACTCGCTATGGGCTTTACGCCACTGATAAACCTGCGATTTGTACAAGCCTTCCCTGCGCAGCAAGGCACCAAACTCGCCGGACTTGCACAGTTGCATCTCCTTCACGATCTTCAACTTATAGTCAGCCGAAAATGTACGGCGTGACGGCTTCTCGACCGAACCCACACGATCATCTCCATCTCGATCCAACACGGATACGCTCATAGTCAACGAGAATCATTCCCTCTCTCTACCCTCAAAAGGACTAAAACAAAACATTACTAGAATGTCTCAACCACTTCTGGCACAGAGGGGCCGACATAGAAGAAGAAATACTCCCCGTAATAGAAGCACTTCAATGAGGGGTCTATGGCTCGCTCAGTCATAGACGCCTCGGCAGTGGCCGACCCGGACGACAAGAATCCAAAGCTCGTCGTCGTTGATGGTGTAGATCACGCGATAGTCGCCAACGCTGAAACTCCACAGGTCGCCGAGAGGTCCGCTTAAGAGTTTGCCCGCTGCCCGAGGATTCGGTAGAAGTTTCGAATGGATGGCCTTCATCACCCGCGAGGTGGCTTCTGGCCCGATCTTCCTGAAGTCCTTTTGCACGCTGCGTTTGAATTGCAAACTGTGCATTCAAACGTCCGAACCGAGTTCCTTGAGGAATTCTTCTTCCGATTGAATTTTGTCTCGAGGGTCAGCCAGCCGGTCTGCCGCGATCCGATACTCTGCCCAAATCGGCTACAGCTGGCTACCAAAGTCAACACAAGGCACGCCACTGTGGCAAGTACCAATACTCTAGTAGGTGACCGACCTTGTGCGTGACCGTTTAATTGCCAGCTATCCACTTAGAATCCCCCAAGACCCATCGGAGCGCTCCTCTTTCGAACTATCTATACGTGCTTGACCGCAATCTCGGTTCCAGCTAGGAGCTTGCTGATGTCTCTTGGATCCGACGTGAGTACTACACAGGGAGGTCCGTTTTCTACCGCAGCGGCTGCCACTAGGGCATCTATACCGTCGCTAGCCTTGGCACGAAATCGCAGACCACCGGCAATGCGTGCGGTACGTTCGCTTGGTGCAACGACCGAGTCTCGACCCAATTTACGCAGTATCCTGTTGACCTCGGCATCTCGGGCACCGTCCTCGGTAGTGGATTCCGCCAAGACGACGGTCGAAACAATCACATCTCGATCGTCTTCCAGAGCAAAACGAAGCCAAGTTCTTGCTCTCGCAGAAGCTCCAGTCAAGGCTGATAACCCCCCACTATCCAAAACTACGGCACCTACTCGCCGCTCTGGTTTCCGCCGCTGCCTTCTACTTGCCATTGAAAATCTCTGAGTATTCCGATCGGACACTCGCCTGCTCTTCGGACGTTGGCGCCCCGTGCTTAGCATCGAGTTCGTCAAGTAACTTCAGGGCCTGGTAACGGCGCAAGTAGTGCCGGACCGCCTCATTCAAGAAGGCGGAAAACTTCCGCTTGTTGCCAGTGATGGCATTGATTTCTTCGACCAGGTCTCGGTCCAAGGTGGCACTAACACGCTCTTTCACGAGGCCTCCTCCTTTGTCATACCTTGAATCATACACTTGGCAAGCGGTTGCTGTCACGTCCGAGATGTTCAACTTTCAGGCTGGTTCGCATGCGAATGTCGCCAGAGCGTAGCCGTGCCGTCAAAAACAGTCCACAAACGAGGGCGCCGAGATGGGGCACGCGTCGGCAGCCTCCATCAGCCAGTCATCTAGCACTTGGGAGTGGCCACGACGGGTTGGGCCGGACTAGCAACCAGGCCCAAGCCGCGTGGGGTCTTGGCGGCGACTTGGCTAGAGCCGTCGGAAGGGGCAGTACCGGGCGGGTCGAGCATTAGACCGGCCCATCGGGCGTAGTCACTACGAGTTGTTTGCACGATCTGGCCATACTCGTCGAGATGGTTACCATCATTTTCGCTCCAGTTTTTGTTGCCCGCATAGGCATCAGGGGTGGCAAGAGCGAAAAAGAACTGCGCCGCGCTGGCGTTAGGGTCAACTAACACTTTGGTCAGGCGACTGTACTGCTTTGATGTCAACGCTCTCGCTGTCGCCTCAACGCCGGCATCAAATGAGGGCCAAATATCGGTGCCACGGCCCGAAATCGTGCCGCCCAGCTCGGGGAAGAGGCGGGTCCAACCGTTCAGGTTTAGCGGATTGTATTGACCGGCGTGGCCTTGTGTGCCGCCACCCTCTCCCCTAGCAAACGAAATCAACGCCAACACGTGCTCAGCGGTAAGAGCTTGGCCCTCGGAACGCCCGGTTCGCAGTGCAATGCTCTTGAGCGTAGCAACCGCCCAGTCCTCGATGTTGTACGGTCCAACCGTCTCTGTGTGAGGCACAACTGTTGGGCAATTCGGCAGTGTAGCCCACGGCAACGCTTTGGCGGCCTTGGCTTGGGCGAGCTTGGTTTCAAGCTGGCCGATCGTGGTTTGCTCTCGTCGTAGGGACTCGTCGAGCGACCGTTGATTTGACTCCTGCCGGATCCTGGCCGCGTCAAGAGTCTTGCGGTTATCGGCCGTCGTTGCTCGCAGCCGGGTCGCATTCTCACGTGCACGCTGTTGAAACTTGAGGACGTCTGAGCCGACGCTAAGTGATCGACCCAAGTATTTGCGAATCACGAGAGCCTCGTCGATGGACCTTGCATCCAAAATCGAGGCCGCCTTCGTGAGCGGATGCCGATACAGCTCCCGTGCTGCGAACGAGATGGCCCTGCGGGTCTTGACTATGGCCGACTCGGTCGCCGCCAGAACCCGACTCGTGCGGGTGATGTCTTGATTGGCTTGATCGATCTTTCCTTTGAGATTGTCTAGCTCGGTGAGAGCCGCGTTCTTCTGGGTAGTAATCGTATCGAGCTTGGATTTCAAGTCAACTAGCTGGTTTTCGAGGGCTTCTTTTTCTTTGTCGTCATTTGCACCCGGCGGTAAAACACTCGGAGGTGCCGTTGCGTCGGTCGCTTGGCGGGTCGGCAACAAGCCTGCCGAGTAACCACTGGCAGACGCGGCTGGCACTACCAGCATCACGCCTGCAGCACAAACCAAGCCGCTAACCCCTATTTTGCGCAACCAACCAAAAGTGCCCATACTGACACATCATCCCTTTGTTGCCATTTCTTAAGTGTAAGGGACCCAGAATAGTTGTTCGCCCTAGAATCCGGGCGCTCTGGCAAGTCACCAGTTTTGAATGAGTGTGCCAGTTGGCCAAATGTCTTTGCTGCTGCGTTAGTGGCATTGGTTAAGCCGAGGGTTGCGACCTTATAGGGGCTTGCGACTGGCGAAGCCTTCGTCGCGCTCATGCCACCAATCAATGGCCGGCTCCCCCACTACCCAGCACAGCCAGACTTTGCGACCGCCCTGTATGCCAGGGAAATCGACGAGTCCGGCATTGGGGTCGCGCACCTGGAGACCCAACTCGTTGAACCGCTCCAAGGCTTGATCACGGTGACTTACGCCGTTTCCGTTCGTGCGGGAAAAGGTTTGGTCGCGGACGTAATTGATCAGTGTTGTTACTTCAGGCAGTAGCTTCTCGGCTTCTTCGAGCGTGTAGACCACTTCGCCAGACTCATCATGTGACATATTTGTCCATGATAGCGAGCTCAAGCCACACGAATGCAAGTCTTGCCTGCCGGGTGGCAAACCTAGTCCGGAACTTTCATTTCGATGAACGGGTCACGGACTAGGTTGCTTCGCCCCGGCTGGCACCTCCGCTCGTAATTACGGCGGGGTTGCAAACCGGGATCAACAGGTGAGAGTCAAAGTCGGGACCGCCTGCGTGAATGATGCATCGGCCTTTGGTGCTGTGACGATAGCGGGCTGGGAATTGGCCACGCAAGGGATTGGTGGGATAAAACCAACGGCCCTGAATATCGAGGCGCAAAACGTCGCCCGCCCGAAAATTCGTAGCCGACGGTAGTAGCGCAATCTCGACAGGCACTATTTCACCCGGACCGATCGGTTGACGCTTGTTGTGTGTATGCACGGGCCGGCCCGGCTGCGTGAGGTCGTCGTCGAGTTCTCGGTGTGAGATCTTGAGCGAACCATTCGTGATCATGTCCCAGCCAAACCCATATGAGCCTTCGAAAACAACTTGCCGACCGTCACGAAATTTGCGCAGGCCCACGAAAAGATCCATGTCGTCGGTATCTTGCAATTCCACATGGACACGTAACTTCATAGGTCCAACCAGTTCCACATCATCGGTTACATCCCAGCTAAAAGTGGCTGCGCTCCCCCGTTGGGTGGTGAAGTCGGTGCTGGTCACGTAATCGACAGGGTCGCCGTGCAACTTGGCAGTGGCAGCTTGGAGGTAAAGCGGCTTCCAGGTGATGTTGGATGGAGGCCAGGCCGTTTCAGGGCGGACGGTATAGTCGTCTTGGGTGTCGTGCACCTCTAGCCGGACTGGCGGCACATCACGCATGCCATTGTCGGCATCCTTGAGGAAATGGTCGAAGAACCTCGCCTGGAAGTCCAGAGCTTCTTGCGAATAGTAAGTGGCCCACTTGCCGCCACGATGAGTGTAAAGCCAGCGATGCTCAGAACTAATCCGATTAAAGGACTCGAAACATCCACGTGAGTGCAGGTTGTGATCGGAGAAGCTACCACAGATGAGCGCCGGTACTTCTATCGCACTTAGGTCCGCGACTCGGGCTTGCCACCAATCGTCATAGAGCGGCCGTTCCGCCATCTCGCCGCGGAAGTGTCCCTTCACGTGACCCTGCATGCTGACACTGGTCGCCCACATACGACTGAACCCGGTCTCAAGCACTCCCCCCGGGCGAGCAAAGTCGCGATACATGTCCGAGAATCCTTCCCACACACAGATAGCTGCGAGATGGGGCGGCTGGAGAGCGGCAACTTTGTACTGACTCAAGGCCAGATAAGAAACGCCGTTGAGGCCGATCCGGCCAGTCGACCAAGGCTGATGGGCCGCCCATTCGATGAGCTCGTAATAGTCTTGGGCCTCCTGATCAGAAATGAGTTCACCCACGCCCTCGGAGTGACCAAAGCCCCGTAGGTCGCAATTCACCACCGCGTAGCCTTGACGGACCCAAAAAGCCGGGTCGGGAGCTTCCCATCCCGTCCAGGCCGAAAATTTCACGGGTTTGGGCTGGCGAAAGGCCCGATATTGAAACGACGGACTATACCCACTCTTGGTCTTCTTGGGCAGGTTATCTTTGCCATAGGGATGAGCACACATGATAACCGGATACTGGCCCTCGCCGCTCGGTCCAAAGACGTTGACCCGTAACGTGACGCCGTCACGCATTGGAACGGGCACGTCACGTTCGAACTCGATCCCTGCCGGTGGATCCGTGATCGTCACGGGAGGCTTGATAAATTCACGCAACCGACGGCGAATATAACTTCCGTCGGGCAGATCTTCAACCACGCTTTTCTCCTAACGAGACAAATTCGAGGTCGAGTCTAGCCACCTGGAGATGGCAACCAAAATAGTTGAAGTCATTCACGCCCCTCGCCGTCATTGCGAGCGAAGCGAAGCAACCTAGTCCGGAACTTTCATCTCAGAGACTTGAGTCACGGGCTAGGTTGCTTCCCCTCGCTCCGCTTCGGGGCAGGCTCTGCACGCGAGCGGGCTCCTCGCAATGACGTGTGGGTCTTTACGCGGCTTTGGCGTGTTCGATTTCGGCGTCCTCGGAGAGGGCGGAGAGCTCACGCTCGATGTCTTCGAGGGAGCGGTCTTTGGTCTCAGGCACTTTGGACTTCACGAAGAAGATGCCGAAGAAGGAAACGGCTCCGAAGATCAGGAAGGAAATCCCGACTCGGGTCGGGTTCTGTCCGACCAGGCCTGGGAACAACATGGCGATTACGAAGTTTGATCCCCAGTTGGATCCGGTAGCAAATGCTGCTGCTCGCCCACGGATCGAGAGCGGGAAGACCTCAGAGACGATAAGCCAGGCGATCGGTCCGATCGAGAAAGCAAACCCAATCACAAATGTCAGGGTCGTGATAACAACGAGCATGCCCGTAATTGGTGAAGAGAACTGGAGAGCAATCCCACCAATTAGAAGGCTGGCCACCATTGTGGAAAGGCCCGCATACAGAATCGGCTTGCGTCCATATTTGTTGACAATCTTAAGTGCCACAACGGTCGCGGCCACGTTGACAGCACCAACAATGAACGTCGCTAGAGATGCACTGCCAACACCGGCGATCTTAAAGACGGAGTTTGAGAAGTACATGATTGCGTTGATGCCACAAAAGGCTTGGATCATGATCAGGCCAACACCGGCCACCATTGCCGGGCGAGCACGTTGCGAGAAGAGGTCTTTCCATGTGCCAGACTTTTCGGTCCACATGACCGCTGAGATGTCCTTCAGCTCAGCGTCCACGTTATTGTGGCCACGAATGTGTTGCAGCACCTTGCGGGCTTCATCCTTGCGACCCTTGGTGAGAAGATATCGGGGTGTTTCGGGGACCATGAACATACACACGATCTGCACAGCTGCGGGAATGACCGCCAGGAACATCATCATGTGCCAGTTGCCGCTTGAGTGGAAGATCATTCCAATGAAGAACGCGAACATGATTCCGATAGTGATGGCCAACTGGAAAAGAGTCACCATTGAGCCACGCTTTTCAGCCGGGGCCACTTCGGCGATGTAGGCCGGGGTAACGCCCGAGGTAATTCCGATGGCTGCACCGATTATCAGCCTACCCAGAATCAGCACGACTAGCGATGGTGCAAATGACGCAACCGAAAGGCCAACTATGAAGAGCACTCCAGAGAGCATAATCGTGATCTTGCGGCCGATGCGATCGGCCAAGTGACCACCATAGATAGCCCCGAGCGCCGCTCCAAGCAGCAAGCTGGCTACTACACAACCGAAAGTGAAACCGGCAATGCCAAATTGTGCTTCGATCGACTCTTGGGCGGCATTGATGCTTGCAGCGTCATAGCCAAATAAAATACCGCTCAAGGCGGCAATGAAAGTTACTTTCCAGATGAAAGCTGGGTTATGGCCGCCTGCAGACTTATTCGCCGGCGGTTCTTTGCGCAGCGACTGTTGCTGCTTAGCTCGTTTGACCGATGTTGATGTCATACCTGTCCTAATTCGTCCAGAGAGACGCCTGTGTCTCATGACTGCAACCGGGTTGCCCGGTTCGGTTCGAGGCCATATCCCAAACACACGTGGGCTCAATGTTGCAGAATTAGTGCGAAACGAATGAGAATCGGTGCGATCGGGATTCCATGAAGAATATGCGCACATGAAGCATAAATGCAATTTGACATGCCAGATTGTGAGATTTCCTCACAATCCATGGCTGGCGAACGTCGGGATAGTGCGCGATCTAGTGCCCAACCAGCGAACGGCATGCGACAATTCCGTCCATCATGCCGGGTTGGGGGCAGTCCGTTTGACCGGCAGCGTCCGAAAGGCGTAATAGCCAGCAGGTTAACTGGTTAACGCACTCATCCAGGCTGCTCTTGTCTGGCTTAGTTCGGCGGGATTCAGTTGCACAGAGTGCGCATCTGCCACTGATTGTTGGCCTTGGGCGCCAAGATAGAACTCGATGAAATCCTTCAGAGCTTGGTCGCTCTTGACTCTGGCCTTGTCTACGTACAAGAAGAGAGGTCGCGTGAGTGGATATGAGCCGTTTGCCACCGTCTCAGGCGTCGGTTCAATACACTGGCCGTGTCCGTTGTCAATAGCGATGGTCTTGACTTTATTGCGATTTTCATGTGCATACGTGAAGCCGACCCATCCCAACGAGCTCTTATCCCCCGCCACCCCTTGGATGATGACATTTTCGTTGGGTGACGTCGTAAAGTCGCTTTTTCGAAGGGTGGCCTTTTGACCCCGCTCATCGGCTGTGGGCTTGATCACCAGCTCAACGAAGGTGTCGTAAGTGCCCGATTCGGGTCCGGGCGCTGTAATGCGCATCGGAGCGTTGGGGTAAGGAAAATGTCGGGCGCCGATTTTGGTTGCCAGGCCGTCGGCCGAGTTCCACCTTCCGAACGTGTTGGATTCAGGCCCAACTAGGGCGTAAAGATCTTTGCGGCCTAAGCAATTCACTTTGTCATTTGCTTTAGAGGTGATAACCGATAGACCGTCGTTGGCAATGTTCAATTCGACAAAATCAATGCCGTGTTTTTTGCAAGAGGCGATTTCTTCCGGCTTGATTTGGCGGGACGCATCGGCAATGTCTACCTGTCCTTTGCAGAACAGTTCAAAGCCATCGCCAGTTCCGGGACCATCAACTGTGATTGCCACGTGCGAGTACTGCTTGGCAAAGCGCTCGGCAACACGGGCCGAAATCGGGTCTACCGTCGCCGATCCCGAAATCATGATCTTGGTGCGATTCTGACCGCGCCCCTTGAAGGACTCCGTCCCTCTAGCCCCGCAACCGGCGACCAAAAGAATCAGTATGAAGCAACTTGCAACACGAGATAGCATCTAGCCAACTTTAGCGAGCCGACGGGGCTCTGATCAGGCAGTTTCTTTGCGACTATGGCGGTGCTACGCCGCTCTTTCGATGCTCTCTTGTAGCGCCGCCATCAGATCAACGACTTGCCCCGATGGTTCCACAGCCGGTGGTGTCACGATCTCTTCGCCGGCGGCCTTCTTTTTGATGAGTTCCAGGACCTGTTCTCGATATTTGTCTTCGAACTTCTCGGGCCGCCACTGGATCTCCAACGTATCGATCAATTGGTTCGCCATGGCTATTCCGCGATCAGATGGGGTCTGCTACTCGACAGGCTCGACAGGCTCGACAGGCTCGACAGGCTCGACAGGCTCGGTTTCTAGGGCCGACAACTCTGAATCGTCTGGGCCTAAGTCCTCGTAGCGAGCCTTACCCATATCAGGGTTGGCAGCGAGGGCCGCATTGATGCGATCTGCTGCTTCTGTGCGGTCACCACCCCACGTGATTGCCAACTCGCCCTCAAGGCTGTTACGAGCTGATTTGAGGAGACGCTTCTCGCCGGCGGAAACTGGCTTCTTAGAATCGGCTAGCTCCAAGTTGCGAATGAGTTCAGCAATCTGGATCGGGTCGCCAGAATGGAGCTTCTCATTGTGGGCTTTGAAGCGCCGTGACCACTGTGCCGATTGGGCAACTGCGGGTTCGCTGAGAATCGTCATGACCTCGTCAGCGATTTCGCGCGGCATGGGCGGGCGCACACCGATTTCTTCCAAGCGGTCAACAGGTGCCTTCAGGACAAGATCGGTGTCTTCTGACTTAACAATCAGATAGCGACGACGTTCGCCAAATACCTCTTGCCACTCAGTACCGATGACGGTGACTGGCCCATGAGGTGGATAAACAATACGGTCATTCTTTTTCATGCCTATTTTGCGTGCAGCCATTTATCCCTTAAAGTCCTCGCTGGCGTAAGCCTGTAATTCTACAACCTTGATCCACAATATTAGCTCGGCACCGCTACAGGTATTGCACTGGGTATCCGGCGCCGGCGCTAGTCAGAGACCTCAGCCAAGCAGGTTAGTCAGTCGAGCGAGTCCTTCTTTGAGCTTGTCTTCGCTTAGGGCATAGGACAAACGGAAATAGCCTGGCGCTCCGAATGCCTCACCAGGCACGACAGCGATTCCGATTTCTTCCAGAACCACTTCACCGAAGCCGAGACTGGAGTCGATGCGATGGCCGTGAACTGTCTTACCAAGGAGATCCTTGATTGATGGGAAAACATAGAAGGCACCGAGAGGCTCTACACAGCTGATCCCCGGAGTTTGCGACAGCATGTCAACAGCCAGACGCCGCCGGTGATCAAATTCGTCACGCATCGCAACCACTGAGGCGGCGTCGCCTTGCAGGGCTGCCAGCGCCGCTGCTTGAGCAACGTTGGAAACATTCGATGTCGAGTGGCTCTGCAGTCTTGTCGCTGCCTTAATTAACTCGAGCGGACCAATCATCCAGCCCAGGCGCCAACCCGTCATCGCATAAGACTTCGACACAGCATTGACGGCCACATAGTGATCGGCGATTTCGGGCACCAACGAGCCGATCGAATGGAACTCTGCCCCGTCGTAAACAAAATTGCGGTAGATGTCGTCCGAGATCACCCAAAGATTATTTTCGAGTGCCCACTGGCCGATGGCTGTCAGCTCATCGGCCCCGTAGACTGCGCCGGTCGGATTTGACGGAGAAGCAAACACTATGGCCTTTGTCTTGGCGGTTGTGGCTGCCTGGAGCTGTCCTGGAGTCACTTTAAAGCCGTTAGCCTCATCGCCCATGACCGCCACCGGAACTCCCCCCAGCCAAGTGACTACTTCAGGGTAAGTAACCCAATATGGTGCGGGAATGATGACCTCGTCACCGGGGTTGATAATTCCGGCCAGAGCATTGAAGAGCGCTTGCTTTGCTCCGTTGGTCACCAAAACTTGGGAGGCGTCGACAGCGTGGGGCAAATCCGGCTTTGAGACACTAGCTATTGCGGCCCTGAGTTCGGGTAGGCCAGCCACTGGAGTGTATTTGTGCAGTTGAGGCCGCTGGCAAGCTTCGACCGCTGCCGCCACAATATAGTCAGGCGTGGTAAAATCGGGTTCACCAGCGCCAAAACCGATTACGTCCTGGCCTTGAGCTATTAATGATTTCGCTCGGGCATCAATCACCTGAGTAGCTGATTCTGCAATCGCCAAAGTGCGTTCTGACAAAGTTCCCATGACCATCCCGCGTTGTTTCGAATTAAGGTGTTGTTCCCACCCAATAGACAGTATTTTCAGATTAACCATTTTTGAGGCATTCATGTCGAAACCGGGGAGACCCCGGTCGCCCCCATGGACAATTCGCCCCGACGGATCGCAACTTTGGAGAATAGCGATGATGACTAGGACCGATACTGCAGTGATCTTGCCCAAGGAGCTTGTGCCCTCGGACAAACGTTTTGGTTCGGGCCCCTCAAAGGTGCGTCCGGAAGCGGTTGCCGAGCTCGCATCCATAGCCTCTGAGTACTTGGGTAATTCGCACCGACGCCCTCTAGTCAAGGGGGAGATCGAACGAATTCGGGTCGGCCTGTCGGAGCTATTTAGTCTGCCTGCAGGTTACGAGATACTGATCAGCAACGGCGGAACGACAGCTTTTTGGGATGCGGCCATCGTGGGGCTGATCGAAAATCGAAGCTTGCACTATGTGTTCGGCGAATTTTCGGAACGGTTTGCCTCGCTGGCGGACGCTTCGGGTGTCCTGGATAAGAGCTTTCGAGTGCCAAGCGCGTTTGGTACTCATCCCCAGCCCGTAGATTCGGTCCCACACGACATCGATGTCGTGGCCCTGACTCATTGCGAGACATCTACCGGCGTTCAAATGCCGGTCAAGAGGCCGGCTGGAGTTTCGTCCGACGACTGCCTGGTCGTTGTGGACGCAACTTCGGCTGCCGCCGGACTACCCGCTGACCCCACTCAATTTGACGTCTACTATTTTGCCCCCCAAAAATGTTTCGGGGCCGAAGGTGGACTATGGCTGGCAGCCGTCTCTCCCGCGGCAATTGACCGCATCAACAGGATCGCTGCCGAATCTTTGTCAACAGGCACGCGTTACATCCCCAATTTTCTCAACCTCGCCCAGGTGATCGATAATTCACGCCTCAATCAAACGTTGAACACGCCGGCATTGAGCTCGTTGTTTTTTCTGCGCCACTCCGTTGATTGGATGCTCAATAACGGCGGCCTGGCCTGGTCAACTGGCCGCTGCTTGGAGTCAGCCGAGATTGTCTATTCGTGGGCCGAAGCTTCTGAGTATGCGACTCCCTTTGTGGCCGAGCCCAGTCAACGCAGCAACACCGTGGCGACTATCGATTTTGCCGAACCGATCGACGCCTTACAACTGGCCGCCGTGTTGCGTTCCAATGGCATTGTTGACGTCGAGTCCTACCGAAAGTTAGGCCGCAACCAGCTGCGCATCTCGCTCTTCCCAGCCATCGAGCCCTCAGACCTACAGATCCTCACGGGTGCCATCGACCACATCATCGAAAAGCTTTACTAAAAGTCACTCCGTCATTGCGGGCGAAGCGAGCAATTCAGAATGGCTTGAACATGTAGGTGGATCTGCGGCTTCGCCGCAGGTGGATCCTCACCCCTTCGCTTCGCATCAGGGCTTCGGTTGGCTAGCACGCCTCCCTCAGGATGACGCGTACCCAATGAGTCACTTCTGGGCAAAGGCACCACAACTGGGCGGGCGACCAGGTGGCGATGTGCGCATTTGTTGCAGGGCTGGCTTGACTATCGATATGGGAATTGCGATGCCATCGCCGCTCTCGACGGCCTTGGCACGCACAATCCCGACAACAAGGCCATTTGCGCTAAACACGGGGCCACCCGAGTTGCCCTGTACAACTTGGTTGCTCATCCGGAAGCTGGGCTGATCCTCGAGTTTGAAGTAGCCAAGCAGCTGCCCACGCAAAACGGCGAAGCCCTTGCCGCCGGGGAAACCAAACGCTAGCAGCTCGCTGCCGTCGACAGGATCCAACCCACTCAGGGTGGCGACGGTTGCGCCTTTTTCTGTTAGGTCAGCGTCGACTTGCACTCTCGCCAAGTCTTCACTTTGGTTCGCACCGACAACTTTGGCACTCACCGTCGTTCCATTCCAGAGCGTAATGTCGACCTTTTCGGCCCCGGCGATGACGTGAGCGTTCGTCAGCATTTCCTTGGGGCCAACGATCACACCCGACCCTGTCGACAAGGCATTACAACCCAACGTGCGGATACGAACCGTGGCCTGCTCGGCCTTGCGCTGCGCGCTGTTGGCACTAACCGTAAGCTTGCCGTAGTCAGGTGCTCCCGTGAACGGATTCAGAATCCCACATGCCGATATGACCAGCGTTGTCACCACCAGTAGCAAAACGAATTTCGTAGTGGGACCCGGTCTGCCCTTTCGTCCCGAATGCCCCGTTCGTCTGTAACCCTCGGGCGGCAGCGCTCGACTGTCAGTTCCTGAGGCCATCCGTACCGACATAGCAACCTGGTACTTCACTTCAACTGCTTGACGAGTTGATCGCCCGCTGCGCACGCGGCATCGGCCTGGTTGGCCGTGTTGATCGTTTGCTGAGTCACTTGTTTGTTGGCAAAGTCTCGCACAACTTTGCTGTAGCCGGCCGAACACGCATTGTATTTCTCAGCGACCTTACTGACCGTTTGTAACGACTTGGTAAGTTCTTCTTGCTGGCGAGCCAGGACCGTCCGCTGGTCTTCGACGCCAGCCTTTTCTTCGGCCAATTTTCGTTGCTGATCTACCAATGATGTGTTACTGGCGTCAGATTCTTTCAGTGAGTTCGCAACACCTCTGTAGGACACTTCGGCCTTGATAGCACGCTGATGCCAAAGCGAAGATGTAACCCATCCATATGCGCCCACCAGCGTTACCAGGCCGAGCAGCGCCGCCAACACGACGGTCACGGCCCGATGGCCAGAGCGCACCGGCGTGGGCCAACCACCAGTGGTCTGAGCGACGCTCGGATACAACCGTGCTTGGGCTTCGGGTGGCGGTTGCTGGGACGCGTCAGGCCATTGGGGTTGCCAGGTTGGCTGTGGCGCCGGTTGCGAAGGTGTCTGAGGTCCCGGGTAAGGCGACGATTCCGGTTGTGATTGCCAGCTTGGCTCGGGTTGTGGCCACTGTGGCTGGTCCTCGTTTATGTCCGCCTCCTTAGCGCCGCCCGTCCCGCCGACCAGATCAATTGTTGTTCAGGACTGTCCATGTGCCGCCGGAAGCGTACAGAGCGGCTAGGTCGCCGGTCCCCTTGCGTTCGACAGCAGCATCCAACTGATCTTGGACTAGCTCACCGTAGGTGGGAACACTTACGCTACGAAAGACACCGATCGGGGTGGGGCCTGATGGTCCATCAGAGATTCGACTCAGAGCGAACGCTGCCGACGGGTTGGCATCGTTGACGTCGTGGACAGCCAGGTTCTCTTCACCTACTTCTGACACGTCCACCAAGCAGGCCCGTCCGCTCTTGTCAAAGCTCACTCCCCGCTCGTTGTCATCGCCGAAGCGAATTGGCTTACCATGTTCGAGTCTGATCTGGTTTTTAGACCTGTTGTCTCGGCCGGTTACTGCTTCAAAAGCCTTGTCGTTGAAGACATTGCAATTCTGATAGATCTCCACAAAGGCCGACCCGTTGTGAGCCTGGGCAGCACGCAAAACGTCGAGCGTGTGGGCCCGGTCGATGTCGAGAGTGCGAGCGACGAAGGTTGCTTCGGCTCCTAATGCGAGACTGATCGGATTGAAAGGACGGTCGACTGAACCGAACGGTGTCGACTTGGTGACCTTTCCGACTTCGCTCGTCGGCGAATATTGCCCTTTGGTGAGGCCATAGATCTGATTGTTGAAGAGCAAGATCTTGAAGTTGACATTACGTCGTAAGGCATGAATTAGATGATTGCCGCCGATCGAGAGGCCATCGCCGTCACCGGTGATCACCCACACGTCGAGGTCGGGCCTCGACACGGCCAAACCGGACGCAATCGCTGGCGCCCGGCCATGGATGCTGTGCAGGCCATACGTGTTTATGTAGTACGGAAACCGGCTCGAGCAGCCGATTCCGCTCACGAAAACCGTTTTAGCTCGATCGGCCTCAATCTCGGCAAGGAAGTTCTGCACCGCCGCCAAAATCGTATAGTCGCCGCAGCCAGGACACCAACGGACCTCTTGATCGGTTTGGTAATCCCTCCGGCTCACGCCCGTAGGCGCGGTGTCAGCGGTACTCTCACGTACATCGGTCATTTTGCCACCACCTCAGTTAGACGGGCACCATCAGCCGCACCATCATGACCAAATTCGAGAATCTTGGCGGTGATTTCGGCCGTACGGAATGGCAACCCTTGCACCTTGCAAAAACTTTGTACGTCAACAAGGAATTTTGATCGCAAGATGGTTGTAAGCTGGCCCATATTTAGCTCTGGCACGAGCACGTGCTTGTATTTGCGTAAGACCTCGCCGGTGTTACGCGGTAGAGGATTCATATGTCGCAAATGAGCTCGCGCGACCGAGTAGCCCAAGGCTCTTACTTGCCTTGTAGCCGCGCCGATAGCGCCATAGGTTGATCCCCAGCCCAGAACGAGCAACTCGGCGCCGTCTGGATCGTCGACACTCAACAAATCGATATCTTCGGCGATGAGCGCAACCTTTTCGGCACGAACTTGCACCATGCGCTCATGATTGAGCGGCTCGTAACTGATGTTGCCCGTGCCATCCTGTTTTTCTAAGCCACCGATACGGTGTTCAAGGCCCGGCGTGCCAGGAATCGCCCAAGGACGTACCAAATGTGAATCACGTAGGTACGGCCAATACTCGCCCTCGTGGTTGGGCTCTGTCTGAAAGTGAACCGCCATGTTGTCGAGGCTGTCAACATTTGGCAAGGGCCACGGTTCCGAACCATTAGCCAGATAGCCATCGCTCAGCAGGATCACTGGAGTCATGTGTTGAACGGCGATACGAATCGCTTCGATCGCAGCCCAGAAACAGTCGCCCGGCGTACTGGCTGCCACTATAGGTACAGGAGCTTCACCGTGTCGCCCGTACATCGCCAAAAGCAGATCAGCCTGCTCGGTCTTGGTCGGTAGGCCCGTTGAAGGCCCACCTCTTTGAATGTCAATTACCAAAAGGGGCAACTCTAGCTGCATAGCCAAACCGAGCGTCTCTGATTTGAGATCGAGGCCCGGTCCGCTTGTTGCAGTAATGCCGAGCTGTCCGCCGAAGGCAGCACCCAAGGCGGCCCCCACGGCAGCAATCTCGTCTTCGGCTTGCATTGTGCGCACGCCAAACTCTTTGTGGCGTGACAGTTCATGCAAGACATCTGAGGCCGGAGTGATCGGATAGCTGGCAAAGAAGATCGGCAGTTTTGTCTTAACACCGGCCGTGATGATGCCGTATGCCAGAGCCACATTGCCGCTGATTGACCGGTATTCGCCAGCTGGCAGCTGAGCGGGCCGAACCTCATATTGACTACCGAAAAGTTCAGCCGTCTCGCCGAAATTCCAGCCCGCCTTGAGCGCAGCCAGGTTGGCATCTCTCACAACGGGACTCTTGGCAAACTTTTTGTCATTCCATTCGACGGTGGACTCGATCGGACGCGTGTACATCCACGAGACCAACCCGAGGGCAAAAAAGTTCTTGGATCGCTCTGCCTCACGTGCCTTAGCGCCGGTTTCTTTGGCCGCTTCTAGCGTGAGAGAGGTCATCGGCACTTCGAAAACAGGATACGAATCGAGCGAACCATCTTCGAGAGGGTTAGATTCATAGCCGGCTTTGGTCAGGTTACGCTGGTCAAACGAGTCGATATTAACGATGATCGTAGCGCCCGGCTCCAGATCGGTGACGTTTGCCTTAAGCGCTGCCGGATTCATTGCCACCAGAACGTTGGGGGTATCGCCGGGAGTCATGATGTCGTGGTCACTGAATTGGACCTGAAAGGAAGATACTCCAGCGAGAGTGCCTGCTGGAGCACGGATCTCGGCTGGGTAGTTCGGAAAGGTTGCTAAGTCATTGCCGAAGACGGCTGACTCGTGAGTGAAGCGATCACCGGCAAGCTGCATGCCATCGCCCGAGTCGCCAGCAAATCGAATCACGACACGATCGAGAATTGCTGAATCCACTTTTGACGGTACGTCTGCTCCATCCACCGCAAGCTCTTTTCCTCTGATTTTGTCTGCACCTCGACAACAACCTTAAAGACCATCCACGCCTTGGCGGACTTGCAAACCGCCCGCTTTCGGCTGAGCAGCCTTCTTGATCCTTCAGGTCATTGCCTGTCGCAACGATAACACGAGGGTGTGACAATTCCCGAGCCAGCCACGGCCAAAAATGGGATCTATTTATGCGGTGAGTTCCAGCTCGACCGTCACATCGACCGTATCGAGTGGATCAGGACATAAACTCCACCTATGCCCGAATTGCCGGAAGTTGAAACAGTTCGCCGAGGCCTCCAAGCCTCGCTAGCCGGTCAAACAATCACACAGGTAGAAATTCTTGACGATCGCCTGACACGGCGCAGCGACCTCGATGTGCGCAGCCATCTTGAAGGTCAACAAGTCGAAGGCTGGCGCCGGCGAGGAAAGTGGCTGACGGCCCAATTGGCCAACCACCTTGTCTTGGTGATGCACTTGCGCATGTCCGGCCAACTGATCATTCAGGAGGGTCAACACCGGCCGGCACTTCGCCCGCCCCGGGCAACTATCGATTTCGACAACGGCATTCGATTGGATTTCATTGACCAGCGTCGCTTTGGTGAATTGCTCGTGATGAGTGAGGCCGCAGCCGAGGATCGACTGTCAGCTCTGGGCCCTGATGCCGACACGGTCTCAGCATCTGAATTGCGACAGGCTCTGGCCAATCGAAAGTTGAAGCTGAAATCTGCGCTGACCAACCAAGCAATCGTGGCAGGTATTGGCAACATGTACGCTGACGAAATCCTATGGCGAGCTCAATTGGATTGGCGACGAGAAGCGGGATCACTCACCGCCGAAGAAGTAGAGACCCTCGCCGCCGAGACCAGGCAAACTCTGGCCGAAGCAATCAAAGCCGGCGGCACGAGCACGAAAGATGGCCTCTACGTAAACACCGCCGGAGAAACTGGCTGGTTCGCAGTCGAATTAGCCACCTATCAAAAAACAGGCCAGCCGTGCCCGAGATGCGGAACGCCCATCATTCGAGAAAAGACCGGCAGCGTCGGTACCCACTACTGCCCCACCTGCCAGGGTGGATAATCCGGGCATATCAATATATCGAGAAGGGCCTGTTCACAACCCTTGTGGCTAAGGGACCTGAATGTCTACGAACTTTCTGTAACCATTCACGTGGTCGCGGCCAGAGTGTCGCTACCAGCGCTTCGTCATTGCGAGGAAGCCGCTCGGGGCGACGAAGCAATCCAGGCTTTACTATGTTGCGAGCGGAGCGAGCAATTCAAAATGGATCGAGTCTGACGATAGAGGCCTGCTCGCTACGCTCGCAGAATATTTAAAGTCTGGATTGCCACGCCCTGCCAAAGCCCAGGGCTCGCAATGACGGGGAGGGGGACGTGAATGGATACAACTTTCTGTCGGGATTTCAGGTTGTTCTAAGGAAGGGTTGTTAGGTTGGTTGTCATATGCAAAATGGCAGGTTAGACGGCGACATTCTCAACACTGGGGGTTCCATGAAGTCAGTGGCGAAGATCACAAAATACTTCGTAGCCACACTTCTGCTGGCAACATGCGCAATGCTCACATTGAGTGCGCCAGCACAGGCAGAAACTTTTACAGCTACCGTCCCGCTCGCTAGTAATCACATCTGGCCGGATTCGACGACAGGCTACTCGGGCGCTGCAACTTTTGTAGTAAACACTGATGATAAAACAATTGCCTGGCAAGTAACCGCTACCGGCCCATTCGACGGCCCCTCCGCCCAGTTGTATTTTCGAGACCCAAACCTGCGACCAAACGGGCTGAACGGAGCAAAGATCACCGGAAGTCTTTCTGCCGGCCTCGGCGCTCTTGCACAGCAGGCCGACGGCAGCTGGCAAGCAAGAGGCATGCTCAAAGACGAGGAAGGCGAGGCTGCCGCAATTGTCGAGCAGATCCTCGCCAAAACCTTCATGTTTTATGTGGCAGTGGTGGACAAAAACTTCCCAGCGGCACAAGGTGGCGCCATTAGGAATTATCTCACCCCGCCTCCGCCCTCGCATCGATTGAGGATTACGGGTCTGAACTACTGCACAGAGGGACTGCGCGCCGGCGGCAATATCCGCTGCCTCAGGCTGAATGGCAACCTGGGCCAACTCGCCGATCATGATCTAATCACGTTGCACCTGGCCACTAACGCCAGCACCGCTCAGGCCGACTTTCGCCCGTGGCGTCCAGGAAACAACCAAGTCCTTTACTCATTCAACCCGACCGTCGGCGAATTCGAGATTGGTCTAGAAATCAACAACAAGCCAACCAACAAGATCAGATTCCGGATTGACGAAGCAACCGTGCAAACTCTCCAGGCTGAACTTGAAGAACTCAACGCCCGTTCAGCCGGTGGCACTACTGACCACCTCGAAGAGTTTTCCTAAGTCTTCGGTCCGGTAAGGAGCGCCCATCCGAGCACCCGAGCGCTCTGTCAGGACCTGACATCCAAACGGTACATTTGCAGCGCTGGAGGGAATCAGGTCTGTTCTGAACGTAACAGGCGAACACATTGGCTGACGACCCGGATCGTAGCTCCAACACGATGGTAGAGGCCTTAGAATCCAATGGCTACGACGTCAAGATTGATCAGACGGTCAGGATCACTTCTCAGTACAGCCTGCTGGGCTACCTTGTCCAAGCTCACTTGACAGAGCAAGTCAAAAAACCACCGAGACTTGATTTTGCGACGTCGCAATAACCTCCTATGGCAGCGACAGCCTGAAGTTTGGTTCCCAGTGGCACTTTGTTTTCATTCAGCGTCACAACCCCTTGAGGGGAGAAGTCGACAGGGTCGATAGTCTCACCATTATCTAAACGCTTTATGTTAGTAACGAACGGCTCGCAGTAGCTGACGGGGATGTAACTGCAGTTTCGGACGGTCATAGTGTACGTCGGCGGCGCTGTCCTCGATGTGGTTGTTGGCGCAGCTGTCGTGGTCGTGGTCGTGGTCGTGGTCGTGGTCGTGGTCGTTGTGGGCCAAGTCGTGCAATCGACCATACTCACCTGAGCTTCGTTGGAATTCCACGAGATCAAATCTGGCGGCAGCGGATTCGGCTCACCACTCTTTGGAATCCCTTGAAAGTAGAACAACGTCAGCAATGACCCCGAAGCCGTGAATGTCCCCTTAATACCTGTGAGCTGTTCTGGAGGGGCAATGGCTGTATTGACAAGGGTGAAGCTGTGCCCGGTGAATGGAGTAACTAAAGCCCCCCCCCTCTGCTGGGGCCTGAAACCGAGTGAGCGATCCAGTCATATTCCCGTCGATATCCGTAGTTCCATTCACAATCTTTCCCGTGCCACTTACGGCAAGGAATATCGCGTTATTTTCAGGGTTCGTTTGGCGCCCAGTACTTGTGATGGCAGCATCGAGCGCTGGATTCATCGTGTAGGGCGATTCGACATTGAGGCCGATGTCGCTAACGGAGAATTGGCAGGGAGACCTTGCCTGACTCGCACTTTGCGACGCTGTCTTAGCGTTTTGATTTTGGCAACCCGCAGCGACCAATAGAGCAACAACGGCAATGGTTCCTAGCGATTTCGCAAGCCACATAAGCGCAGCTCCTTACGGCGTGTACAAGTGCATGTGTCTTAGCCTCGTCACGCCAGCTATGAAACTTGAGCAATTCTTTCAAAAACATGTTGGCGCTGAGACAGGCAGCGGCCAATCAAATGGCGGCGCCGATGGATTCTTTTTGGGTGTCGGCAATGCGGGCGACATCGGTGAGGGAGGCGATGCGCCAAATTCGGCTGCTCTCGTTTCACTCAAGACCTGACATCGGGGATTCATTTGTAGCATTTAGAGGGGGTCATTTGTTGCACAATCCTAGGAACAAAACTAGGATTTAGACATGTTGTTTCCACGCTACTTGACTGGAGTAATCGAAGACAGGCTCCAGTCCGAACCGGTTGTAGTCGTCAATGGCCCACGCTCCGTTGGCAAAAGCACCGTACTGCACGAAATTGCGCACCGTGTATCAGCGCCCGTTTTTGACTTCGACGATATTGGAATGCGTTCAGCGGTGCAGGCTGACCCTGAAAGCGTGACCACGGCAGCGCGCCCCGTCTTGGTCGATGAGTTCCAACGTGAACCCAATTTTCTGGATGCTGTGAAACTTGAGCTCTCCAAAGGGGCTCAACCGGGAAGCTTCTTGCTGACTGGGTCGACGCGCTATCTGTCCCAGCCGACGATCTCTCAGTCGCTCACTGGTCGGGCTCATGTTCTTACGCTGTGGCCCCTTTCCCAAGGAGAGCTCGAAGGCTTCCAAGAAGACTTTCTTGACAGGCTATTTGAAGAACCTGAGACGTTGGCGACATCGCAACCGTCAACGACTACGCGTAGTAACTACATCGACAAAGTGCTGGCGGGTGGTTTTCCTCTAGTTGTCTTACGTGAGACACCAGAGCGACGCAACCGGTGGGTGCGAGACTATGTCACTCTGGTCCTCGAGCGGGATACCTTGGAAATCCGGAAAGTGCGCCAGCGTAAGATTTTACCGGAATTCCTCAGAGTCTTGGCCGCGCAGACAGGTCAAGTATTGAATGTGGCCGAAGCAGCCAAGCGGGTAGACCTAGAACGATCTGTGGCGGGCGACTATCTGGCGCTACTCGAAGCTGTCTTCTTGGTGCAGAGGCTCCCTGCTTGGGGGCGCACTTTGGGTTCCCAGACACGTTCACATCCCAAGCTGCACGTCGTTGACAGCGCTCTCGGGGCATGGTTGCTGCGGTTGAATGAGGTTCGACTGTCGAAGGCTGACCCGACAGCGCTTTCTGAATACGGTCATCTGCTGGAGTCATTCGTCGTTGGAGAGATCAGAAAACAAACAGAATGGGCCTCGCTTCCGGTCACCCTGGGCCACTATCGAACAAGCAAAGGCGTCGAGGTTGACGTTGTCCTCGAGGCCGACGACGGCCGTGTTGCAGGCATTGAGGTCAAGGCAGGCAGCCGAATTACAGCGACCGACTTAAATGGTCTCGCATCGATGCGCGATCGACTTGGGCCAGATTTCGTTGCCGGTATCGTTCTTTACACGGGTCGACACTCATATAAAGCACAAGACAAAATCTGGGTTTTGCCAGTCGATACGCTCTGGAAATCGGCTGACTTCACGTAGCTCTGCCCTGAGCGGCGCTCGCTCAGGGCAGAGCTACGATGGATCCTCACGCCCTGGCTGGCGCCAGGGCTCAGGATGACGGCAGACGGGGCCTGGTCCAATGCCGAATCATCAGATAGCGGCACCGATGGATTCTTTTTGGGTTGAGGCAATGCGGGCAACATCGGTGAGGGGGGCGATGCGCCAAATCCTGATGCTTTCGTCTCGCCAGTTGTCGATTAGATGTTGGGCACGGGGTGAATCGGTCAAGACCTGATGGCGTTCGATGAGGTCATGGGCGTATTTGAGGTCGACGCTCTCGGGCCGCATGGCTCTTACGAGTGAGGCGTTCACTTTGCCGCCCAGCTTGCCGAGTGGATCGTAAACGAATATTTGGCCTCCGGTCATGCCAGCGCCAAGATTGTTTCCGACATCACCCAGGATGACGATCGTACCGCCGGTCATGTATTCGGCACAATGTTGGCCAACCCCTTCAACGACAGCCACTGCGCCACTGTTGCGCACGCCAAACCGTTCGCCTGCCCCGCCGGCACAAAAGAGTTCGCCGCCGGTAGCGCCATAGAGGACCGTGTTGCCAATTAGGTGAGGGTCACCGGCGTCATCTTCGGGCGGCTTGACGACGATCATTCCACCAGCCATAGCCTTGCCCACGTAGTCGTTGGCTTCGCCGGTGAGGCGAAAGTCGAGTCCGCGGGTCATGAAGGCGCCGAAGCTTTGGCCGGCGCTGCCTTGATAGTGGACAGTTACATGACCGGGCGGTACATTACTGCCGAACTCGAGGGCGACAGCTCCACCCAGCATCGCCCCCACTGATCTGTCACTGTTGGTGATCTCGTAGCAGAGCTCGAGCATGTCGCCTTCCCACAGGGCGCGAAAGGCATCAAAATATAACTGGTCACCGAGAGCCGAACGAGTCTGTTGGATTGGGACAGGCTTAACAAAGTGGCGCCCCCCCGCGGGCAACTCAGCCAGCAAAATACTCAGATCGACACAGTCGATTTGCTCATCGCCGGTGACCCGCTGAGACAGCAAGTCACGGCGCCCAATTGCCTCTTCGACGGTGTGTAAGCCTATCGCCGCCAACCACTCACGCATCTCTTGTGCTATCGATCGCATGTAGTTGACAACCATTTCCGGAGTGCCGGCAAATTTGGCCCGTAGGTGAGGCCGTTGTGTTGCGATGCCAACCGGGCAAGTGTCACGATGACACGCCCGCACCATGATGCAACCTTCAGCCATGAGCGCCGCCGTGCCGAAGCTGAACTCGTCAGCGCCGAGCAGCGCGGCAATCATGGCGTCACGACCAGTTTTGAAACCGCCATCAACGGACAGGCGCACCCTTTCGCGCAGACCGTTTTGCATGAGCACGTCTTGGGTTTCGGCCAAACCAAGCGACCAGGGTAAGCCGGCATGCTTGATCGAGCTGAGCGGACTCGCCCCCGTGCCGCCACTTGAGCCCGAAATGTGGATTCCTCCGGCCAGACCTTTGGCAACTCCAGCAGCAACGGTGCCAACACCCGCCACCGCGACAAGCTTCACCGACACATCAGCATGCGGGTTTACCTGCCGCAAATCGAAAATAAGCTGGGCAAGATCTTCGATGGAATAGATGTCGTGATGCGGCGGCGGCGAAATCAGTGTCACGCCAGGTTGTGTTTGGCGCAGGCGAGCGATTTCGTCTGTCACCTTGTGGCCAGGAATTTGGCCACCCTCGCCCGGTTTGGATCCTTGAGCCATCTTGATCTGGAGCTCGTCAGCATACATGCAGTATTCAGGTGTGACGCCAAAGCGACCTGACGCGATTTGTTTGATGCGCGAATTACGGTCGACATCTTGATCACGCGAATAGTAACGGTCAGCGCTTTCGCCGCCTTCACCGCAGTTAGACTTACCGCCGATCATGTTCATGGCGATGGCTAGAGTCTCGTGGGCCTCTCGACTGATCGCGCCGTGAGACATTGCCCCAGTCGTGAATCGACGACAGATCGCGTCGATTGGCTCCACTTCGTCGATCGGCACCGGCCTATCGGAGATTGCAAAATCCAACAGATCGTGGGGCTCGGTTGGGGGCCGCTGATTAACGAGGTCGGCAAATTCTTTGTAGAGAGCGTAATCGTCTTGTTTCACGGCGTTTTGCAACGTGTGAGCAGCTCTCATGTCGGAGGTCGAGAGCACTGGCACCCCGGTGAAGGTGTCATCGATCTCGCCAGGAGTGTTACCAAGACCTGTGTCGGCCAACCCAGATAACGCTCCCGCCGAGGCCAGTCCAACATTTGATGTCACATCATCCGATATTGATTCCACAGATCCGGCGCCCGCTGTGTCAGTCTCGGCTTCAATCGGCGACAAGGTGGACTCAGACTGATCGACAACCATACCGATGCTCGTTTGAAGGGCCTCGACCACTGTGGGATTATTGGCATGGTATTCGCCGCCTTTGCGGAACCTGATCAGTCCCGGACTGGAGAGTGAATCAGTACTATTCGCCCATTCGTGACGGCTGATGAGCGATTCACCCAGCAGTTGCCATGTTGTGCCACCGATCTGGGAGATCGTGCCCCGCAGACACAGGTCTATCACTTCTTCCGAAAGTCCGACCGCTTCAAAGATTTGTGCCCCTCGATAGCTGTCGAGGGCAGATATGCCCATCTTCGACATGATCTTGAGAACGCCATCTTCGCATGCTGCTTGATATCGCTCTTGAGCTAGCGCCGCTGTCATTTGGTCACCGAAGACACCGTCATCGGCCATGCTGGCGACCGTTTCAATAGCGAGACGAGGGCAAATCAGGTCAGCTCCGTAGCCCAGCAGCACCGCGAGATGATGGGTATCTTTGACCTCATCTGAGGCAATTATCAGACTCACTTGCGACCGCATGCCCTTGGCCACTAGTCGGTGTTGAATGGCCCCAAGGCCCAGAACGGCCGGAATAGGCACCCGCTCCTCATCCGAGAACATGTCGGTGATCGTGAGCAAAGCGACCCCGGCCGCCACTGCGACCTCGGCCTCATCCGCCAGCCGTTGACAGGCCCTCTCAAGCCCAGCAGCACCATCTTGAAGTTCAAATGTGGCGTCAAGGATTAAGGGCAAGAAGGGGGCCAGATCAGGGTCGGTCAGGGTGTGAATCTGAGACGGGTAGACGAAGAAACTGGGCAGCTCTATTAAGTGAGCGGCCTCACGCCGTTCCTGCAGGAGAGCATCTCGTGGACCCAGACAGGTTCGCAAACTCATCACCAACCGCTCACGTAAGTGGTCTATGGGAGGGTTAGTGACCTGGGCAAATCTCTGCTTTAGATAGTGGTGGATAGGCCGGAAGTGCTTGCTAAATGCGGGGATTGGCGTATCGTCGCCCATTGCGAAGGTTGGCTCTTTGGCATCAGCCACCATGGGCTTGACGACCATGGCAATTTCTTCTTTGGTCCAACCGAATCGGGCCTGACGCTCTGAGAGGTTAGGGCGGTACACATCGATCATGTCGCCCGCCGACATGGGTATTAGTCCCTCCTCAACCCAGCGACCATACGGCGCCGCAGCTGCAAGCTTGGCCTTAATCATTTCGTTCGTCTGAAACCCCGGCGGACGTCCGCGCTGTCCCTCATCTGAATCAGCCTCAGTGGGATCGACACAGATCATTTGGCCCGGCCCCAGCCTGCCCCGACGGACCTTGCCGTGCCCAGACAAGTCAATCGCACCTGCCTCAGAACATGCAGCGACGAGACCACCGTCGGACACGGCCCAACGCAGTGGCCGCAGCCCGTTGCGGTCAAGAGAAGCACACACCCGGATACCATCGGTTGCAATGATCGCAGCGGGCCCATCCCATGGCTCCATCAGACAGGCGTGAAATCTGTAGAAGTCGCGCACGGCCGGCGATATATCGGGAACGTTTTCCCACGCCTCCGGGATCGTCATGGCCACTGTCTGACGCAAGTCACGACCACCACGCACAAGCAGTTCCATTGCGGTATCAAGCTTGCCTGAGTCAGAATCGCCTGGGTTGAGGACCGGTTGCAGAGCGGAGTCGCCCTCGCCCTGCAAAATCAGGTCACCACCTAGATTGCGGGCCTGCATGCGGTATTCGTTGCCGGCAATAGCGTTGATCTCGCCGTTGTGGCACAGGAAACGAAACGGTTGCGCCCGTTCCCACGAGGGGGCCGTGTTGGTGCTAAAACGCATGTGGAAAATGCCAAAGGGCACTGTCCAATCGGCATGCATTAGGTCAGGATAGAAGGCACCCAGAGCATCGCCCGGACATAACGCCTTGTACACAACAATTCGAAACGAGAACGATGCCACATAAAAGCGCAGCCCCGCTTGAGCGCATGCGGCCTCGGCCCGCTTGCGGGCCAGGAAAGCCTGCAACTCGGGGTCGCTCGACTCACCGTGACTGGCCTCGGGGGCTACGAAGAGCTGCTCGATACTGGGCAACGATTGCAGCGCCGCCTCACCCAGTTCCTCCCGTTCTGTGGGCACTCGCCGCCAACCCAGCGGCTCGAGCTTTTGAGCGACACAGGCCTTTTCCAAGATTTCACGAGCCCGGGCCCGGTTCTGGTCCCCCTGTGGGGTCTGGTCGCCGTCCAAAAACACCATAGCGATAGCGACGGGTTGAGGGGTGTCAAGGGGAATGTTTGCGTCCGCTGCAAATGCCTTGGCCACCGTGAGATCGAACGGCAAGAGCACCCCAGCCCCATCGGAAGTGCGCTCATCCGCCGCTAACGCCCCACGGTGTTTAACATTTGCCAGACCACCTAACGTCCGATCCACCAGATCGCGACTCCTGCGGCCGCTCACGTCAGCAACAAAGCCAATTCCGCACGCGCCAAGATCCTGGTCGATCTGGCGGTGTGTCCTGTGCTTTGGGGCGACCTTCCCTCGGGGCGACGCGGGTGCACCCGGTCCGTCACGCCCTGGCTTTTCCGAGCCGAGCATCACATTGGCCTGCCTTCCTCAAATTCTCCCACTCATCAGCGTGCTTCTAAGTTAGCGGAAAGGCTGGGGCACTGGGCCATTCCGCCAGGTGGGAGCCGGATTGGGGGCCGACCGGGGGTCCCCCATATCACTGTCAGGAACAGCAGTAAATTCATCGCTGCCGCAATGCCAGACCGTGGATGTAGGTGGACTTGTGGTGAGGTTTCCTGAGATTTTTGCAGAATTATGCAGGTTTGGTTATTAACATCCCTTTTTACGTCTTGTTAAGGCTTGGGCGCTCTTGGTGGTGTTTGGGTGTTGTCTGTGCGGGTTGGAGATTCTTTTGATGGCACGTTTTGGTTTGCGGCCCTTCGGGGCGACCGGGGTCTCGCTGGTTGGTTTGGTGTTGTGTTTTGGGCTTGTGGTAGGCGTTTTGGAGGCACCTCCGGCTGAGGCTGGTTGGGGTTGGGGAGTGGGCCGTGAGGATGTTCCCGGTCTGTTGAAGTCTGATCGTGTGGATGGCACGCCGGCAGGGCTTGAGGGTGTTGTTGATCGGCCCGCGAGGTCTAAGTCTGTTGACGTGCTGTCAGCTGAGGTTGAGGCTGGGTTGGCTGCGGGTGATGTTCGTGAGGAGCGGTCTGAGTTCGGTTCTGTATTCGAGTTCGGTGATGGTCGTCGGGTGTCGCGTATGTCTGCGGAGCCGAAATTTTTTGAGCGTGATGGTGGGTGGGTCCCGATTGATACATCGTTGGTTGCCGTTGAGGGCGCTGGGGGTCTCCCGGGTTGGTGTTCGGCGGCTAATAGTTGGCAAGTGTGCTTTGGTGCTAGCGGCGAGGGTGTCGGGTTTCATGTGCGTGGTGACGATTTAACAGTTCACCCGAAAGATGGTCGGGACGTTGTGCCTGTCGTGTCGGGGTCTCAGGCGAGGTATGTGGATGTGTGGCCTGGGGTGGATGTTATTTATGATGTGAGCGCTGTTGGTGTTGATCAGAGTGTTGTGATTAAGCAGCCTGGTAAAAGTGCCTCCGAGTTCGTGTTTGAAACATCAGGTCTGGAGGCGCTCGGCGGTGCTGATGTGTCGTTGTTTAGGGTTAGGGGTGGTTCTGGCAGTCTAATTTTCGATGCGACTGCTGATGTGTTGACTTCCAAGGGTGAGGAGTTACATAGCGATACCGATGGTGGTTTGTTGTCTGAGACTGTACGTAGTGACGGCCGCGAGATTGTTGTTTCTGTCAATGGTGACTGGCTGAACGAGCATTCAGGTGGTGAGCCGATAGTTGTGCGTGATCCTTTTACTGTTGGGTTAGTGGGGTCGGTACTGATAATCAGGATCCGAATAATCCATTGCCTTTGACTGTCAGGGGGGCGCCTTCGGATGATTGGGACGGTATCGTTGGTGGCCCAGTGTTAGGCCAAGTGCCTGATAGCCGCAATGATTTCGTTTTCTCGACAAGCGAGCTAGCACACTATTATGAGGCTGCCGCTGGCGGGGCTCATTCCTCCTGGATCGGTTTCCACGCTAACAACGAAAGCGCCCATCGCGACTTTCGGGCCTACCGTCACGCAGAACTGATCGTCGAGTATGTTTTGCCTGCTCCGGTTAGTCCGCCGGTGTCACCGGCCGATGGTATTGTGGTGGCTCATACGGGTGATGTCACGTTGACCTCCGGTGGTGTTCATGATCGTGATGGGCACTGGGCTGCGGGTTATGAGTTTGTGGTGGATGAGGTTTCTAAGGCTGGTCATCGTCGTCGGGTGGCCAGTTCGGGTTGGCTGCCGGGTGTCGTATGGAAGGTGCCCGGCGACGTGTTGCGGGATGGTAAAACGTATAGTTGGTCTGTGAATACGATGAATCGCCAGAATGCCGCTACGACGGCTGATTGGGGTCGGTCGTTGAGGGTGAAGAAGCGTTTGGGGATGGATGCTACTCAGACTTTCGATACGTTGGGTCCTTTGAGCGTGAATTTGGCGAACGGGAATATGGTTGTTGGGGCGTCAACTCCGTCGATGGCGACTGTGGGTGGGTCCGCCGGGTTGGGCTTTACGTATAACTCGGCTGATACGAACCGTAATGGTCTACGTGGCTATTACTACACGAACACTCCTGCAGGGTTTGTGAATGCTCATTTGCAGGCAGTTCGGGTCGATAGCGGGCTGACTTCTAATTGGGGTAGTGTCGGGCCGGTGCCGGGCATGACTCGAGATTATCTGGTTCGTTGGCGTGGGAACGTGACCGTTCCTGCGAGTGGGGATTATAGTTTTGGGGCTGCTTTTGATGATGCAGCCCGCATCAAGGTTGGTAGTCAGACGGTGTTGGATCGGTGGGCAGGTGGCGGCAGTGGCCGTGATATGCCGGCGATGGGGTCGTCAGTTGGATTGGTGGAGGGCCGGTCTGTGGCGGTCGAGATTGATTACCGTTCTAATACGGCCGATTCGTTTTTTGGGTTGAAGGTTAATGGTCCCGGTGGGGCTGTGGTGGATGTGCCGACCGGGTGGTTGACTGCTCAGTTAGCATCTCTGCCGGCTGGTTGGCGTATGAGTGTGGGTGATGATGATGTCGATTTTGTGTCAGCCAATATTGAGGCTGATGCGGTAACTGTCTATGACGATTCGGGGACAGACTATAGGTTTGTGTGGGATCAGGCCAACGGCCGGTTTGTTCCGCCCGAGACTCTGAAGTCGGCTTTGTTGACGAAGAATGGTGATGGGACTTTGGGGTTGGCTGATGAGGATGGCACTTCGTACGTGTTTAATGCTGCTGGTCTGTTGGTCTCTGTCACGTCGCCAACAGATGATCGTAAACCGGCGAATCTGTCGTATGTGTATGAGGGCTCTGATGGTGTTGTGCCCCGTCTGGCGAAGGTGGTAGATCCGGTTTCGGGTCGCGAGCTCAAACTGCATTATGGGGGCGGCTCATGTGGAAATCAGCCGGATGGTTCAGCATCTATCCCGGCTGGCATGTTGTGTCGGGTGGAGTTCCCTGACGATTCTGAATCGTTACTGTCTTATGTAAACCAAGACCCCCATACTGGTCAGTATCAGCTTGCTCGGGTGGCGAATCCTGGCGGCGAGATAACCGATTTTCGTTATAACAATGTGGGTTTGTTGGACAAGATCCGGACACCATTAGCGGCGGACGCGATCGCGGCGCACTTGCGGCCCGATAATGACACTTCCCGTTTTCAGGTTGGATATGATCCTTCGGGTCGGGTCGCCTGGGCCAAGACTCCTGAACCGTCTCCAGGCCAGGCCCGGATGGAGCACACCTATCGTAACAGTCCCGGTGCGGATGGCAGTGGCTCGTCGGCTGTGCAGGCCGTCGGCCAGGCTGGCGACCTCCAATCGATATCCTACGATCGAGAGTTACGAACGTTGTCGGCGACGGACGCTACCGGCAAGACGGCCAGCAAGACGTGGAATGATCAGGATTCAGTGCTCTCAACGGTCGATCCCGCCGGCCGCAAAACGACGACCCTTTACGATAAAGATCAACATCCGACAGATACTTATGGGCCAGCCCCCCAGGCATGGTTCAATGGCCAAATACCTACTGCTGACAAGGCCGACCAGGTTGCTCATACTCATACTGGCTATGACGAGAACATTAACCTGCTTGCGGCGACTTACTGGCCGAATAAGTTTCTCACGGGTGCTCCCAAAGCGCACGCTAGCGGCTTCGACGCTAACCCGACGTCTAGCCCGATCCACCATAATGGTGACAGTTGGCACCTACCAGCTGGTCTTGCTAGCGGCGATAACTGGTCTGTCCGGTTGACCGGCAAAATCCAGTTTCCCCAGGCCGGTCCGTATTCGATTACCGCAGCGTCTGAGAATGGGGTTCGTGTCTGGATTGACGGGCACCGCCTCGTCGACGCCTGGACTGACGGCCCGAAAGACGTGACGTCAGAACCGTTCGAGATGGCTGCTGGTGAGTGGAAAGATATCCGTGTCGAGAAATATCACACGACCGGCCCAGCAACCTTATCTTTGAAGTGGACTACCCCCGGAGCGACTAACCCCCAAGTGATTCCTGCTGCACAGTTTTCACCCAAGTATGGGCTAGCCACCTCAACGAAAGAGTCCGATACGACTATCGCCGGTGGGGGCCTGGTCACTAAAACGACTTATGCCCGACCGGAGGCTGGCCTTGTTGGGTCAACTGTTCAAGACCCGACAGGTGTGGCGTTGGAGACTAAAGATACGTGGGAAGCACCCGGCCGCGGTTATCAACGTAAACTCTCCCATACCCTCCCGGGTGGTAGCACCAGCACCTACGAGTATTGGGGACCACAAGAGACCGGTTCAGCATGTGGTATGACAGCCAGTCAGTCCGGTTTGATTAAGGCATTTGTTGATCCTGATCCAGGCACTACTGGATCGGGAGTTCAACGTCGGCAGGATACTGTCTATGACATTCTCGGCCGGCCGGTCGCGTCGCGAATAAATAGTGAGCCTTGGGCTTGCACTAAATATGACGTGCGGGGCCGTGTCACGGAGCAGTCGTATCCGGCCTATCCGGCCTACAACGGAGCGCCAGCCCGGACTGTCACTTCTGATTACAGTAACCCGCTAGCTGGCAAAGTCGCCGATCAGGCTGGCACGATCATGACTACTAGCGACTTGTTAGGCAGACCGGTCACCTATACCGACACGCTCGGTAATACCACGACCACCGGATATGACCCTCAAGGCCGACCGGCCACAAAGACTGTCCAAACTATCGACGCGGCACGTCCACCGATTACCGAAAGTTATACGTACGATCCGGCCGGCCGGCTCCTCACACAAACCATCAACAACGTTCAACAAGCAGCCGTCGCCTATAACGAGTATGGCGAAGCCGAAGAGATTGCCTACGCCAACAACACGAGAGGCCACATCGGCCTCACCCCCAAAGGCGAAACCGGCCGCCTCCAATGGTCCCACCCCAACGGGACTATCACGAACGAAAACCAGTACAGTCAATCAGGTCGCATCACCCAAACCACCCTCAGAACCGGGCCAGCCAGCAGGAGCACATCGCCTCAAAGCATGCCCACACCAACAGGCACGAGTTGGCGTAACACTCCTCTCAATATCGCTGCTAACGACACCCCAATATTCGCGCCCGGCAACCAGAGTGCCCTATATACCCATAACAACCAGCCTGTTATCGTACATGCAGACCAAAACAACAACATTTGGCATGGCCACCAAAACGACGGCATTGAATGGAAAACATTAGCCTCCAGCGGCGCCACACCGACAAGTCTTGACGCTCTCAGCTTCAACGGCACCCAATACGTTTTCACCACAGACGCAAACAATCGGGGTATCCGTCTGCTCGCCAGCACCAACAACACTGACTGGGTTACAAACCAACTTGATGCAGGCCAGAGCGTTGGCACGAATATTCACGCCACCGTGCACAACAACACACCATGTGTGATCAACAACGGCCCCAACGGCACCGTCCGGGTCGGGCGTCTCAGCGCAGATGGTTGGCAATTCCAGACGACAGCCACCGACGCAATACCCGATACTCCCACCACGATTACCAGCTACGCGGGACAACTGCACATCCACTATAAAAACAGGTCCGGCCAACTCGTCCACCAATTGACCGACCACCCCGAAGCAGCAAGTGGGAGCTGGCATACCAACGTCCAGGCAACCGACGCAGCCG
>JBCKKC010000013.1:0-35793 GCA_038904395.1 Acidimicrobiia bacterium
TTGCCCGGCCCGCCTTAGGTGGAGCGATTGTGGGGCTAGTTGTTGGCGTAGCGGCGACCCTACTGGGGCTTCTATTCTGTGTGTCCCAAATAGACACTACGGGCGGTGCGGCTTCTCGGACTGGCACCCTCGTGGGCATCAACGTAATACGAGTCTCTGGGCAGATTGGAACTCCTGGGCAATTCGCAAGTATCGCTCCAACCGCATACGGTTTAGTCTTTGCGGCTTTGCTCGTACTATCGCTGACCTGTGTGGGATTTATGATTGGGCGCCGAAAAGCGGAACTTCGGATTTCAGCGGGGTGTGAATGGTCTACGGACACGAGGCAAATTTGTGATAGCGATTCTTTTTTGAGATAGGGTTGGGAGTCAATCTTTCGCTGGATGGGGCATCTTTTCACCATTCGAGCGCTGTCATCTTTAAGGAATAGATGATCAACAAAGTATTCCAATCGAAATCGCGTATCGTCTTTGCTGTCGTGGGTGGCTTGCTGATACTTGGATCTGCTGTAGCGTTGATTCTGAGCCAGATGTTGAGTTGTGACAGTGCAAAAGGCACTGCTCGCAGCATTACGAACGCAGCTCCGGTTTACGGGAGCAAGCTCACTGGTAATTTGACGATCGGCCTCGTCACATCTTCGCAAGGGCCTGGTCGCGACTTTCAACTTCTCGCCAAGGGCGCCCATGTCGTTCCATCTCTGTGTGGCAAAGTAAAAGTAATTGAAGAAGATGATGGGGGCAGTAGTCAAGGCTCAACAAGCGCTGTGAATGCGCTCATCGACCAGGGAGCAACATACATTGTCTACGGTTCGGTGGGCAAACATGTGAGCTCGGGTGTGGAAGCGGCAGCTCGTCGTGATGTAGCAGTCGTATTTCCATACGAGGAAAATGGCGATCTGATTTCCAAGCACAACAATGCATTTAGCCTGGCCCTGAGTCAAGACAAGGTAGCCAAGAAACTGATCGACTTCTCGAGCGCCCAGCGTAAATATCATCGCTTCGCCATTATTAGCGCACAAGGTGACGAGTATGCCCAAGGGCAAGCCCAAGCCTTCAAAGACTCTATTTCTGCCCAAGGTGGGACCCTGGTAACTCATTTGCGGACCACGGCTGCACAATCGACACGTGAGCTTCGGGCTCAATTGTCTGACCTTTCAGACTCAGACCCTCAGGCTGTTTTGGTTGTTGGTGATTCAAGTTTCACCTTCAATGTCGCCCAAACCTGGTTTGTGTTGGGCAAGGGTGCTCAGATGATCATCTCTCCGCGGGCTGCTACTCCTGCGTTCGGGCTGCTAGACGCAAGCCAGATCGCTCCTCCTGTGCGCAGCGGCACCTTTACGACCCAAGTTGCGGGAGGGCCATGGGTCCAGTCGAACGTGATCATGAACTATTTCCGTACCCGTGATGATGCCAAAAAAGCATCTCACGTTGATCTTTCTGTTGCCGATGCCGTGTCTGGCGATGCAGCGCTATTGGGAGTTGCTGCAGCTGAGAAGGCAGGCGATACCCGGGCCGATTCTGTCCTCAATGCGATGTCGAACCTGACGTTCGAAGGTATTGCGGCAGGCTACAGCTTTGACACCCGAATGGGGACGAATCAGGACGATTTCGCCATAGTAGCTTATGTCAGACAACCTCTGGCTCATACAGCGTCCGTTGGGCAGCGATTTCCGCCGGTAGAGACACATGGCGGCTACTTTGTGGCTGTGCCCAATACTGCGCCAAAAGTAAACGATTTGGCGCTCTTCGAGTAACTTTTTTCAGTAACTGCTTGCCAAAATGGCAAACATGCCTTATATCTGTATGGTCAAATTATCCCGAGTCTATTTAGCAATTCATTAACTTGCGAGTTTCTGCATCAAGTTAGTCAATATTTCGCAAGGGGACTAGGAATGCTATCTCGAAACATCCGAGTTCCAGGAAAAAGTGTTTCAGTTTAGGGGGACGTTAGCCGATACGTAGAAGCCGCAACAACGTGGTAGTGGGCGGCGACTAGTGACTGATAGACCGCAAATGCAGACCAGGGTCACAGTGCCAGCCAGCGATAGGTTAGCCGGAGCTCACGAGTTCGATAGGGGAACTCACTGCTCTGGTCGAAAAATGGGCTGATCGGTGCGGAGGAGTTATGGGACACTGGCGAGAACAGGCGCTTTGCCGGGGACTGGACCCAGAGATTTTCTTTCCGGTAGACGACGAAGAGGAAAGTGCGCAGGAAGCTATTGCAATCTGCAATCAATGTCCTGTGCAAGAAGTCTGCCTGGAATGGGCTTTGGCGCGTCGCGAGAAAGAAGGCGTCTGGGGCGGCACAACAGTCAAAGAACGTCGCCGCATCATCCGTCGCCGCCGCCGACGCTCCGCTTAAGTTGAGGGGGAAAGGAAGGGGCAATTGGCCAAAGGAGGACGATCCAGCCAGAATATGGTCATGCCAGTTGGCAACACACCACAAGCGAGCGGAAGGCTGACCGAAATGCGACGATGGTTATCGGCGATATACTCACCCTATGAGAGTTCGCAACAGATAGGGGGAGTCTATTGAGCTTCAAGGTTTACTTCGATTTCACCAGCCACTTCGTCTATGACTTTCGCAAATGGGTGGACATGGCGGACTTGGGATACGACATTGAGTGGCGCTGTTTCTTGCGGGTTCAGGCCAAAGAGGAAAAGTCCTTACGCATGTTTGATCATCCCGAAAAGCATCCGTCCGGATTGGCGGCGTTGTGTGCCTATCACTACTTGTGCAAGAGCAAAGACCCCCACACGGATGCCTTTCACAGGGCAGTGCTTGGCGCATATCACGAACACAATGTCGACATTAACGACATCGACCAGCTCGGGAAAATAGCGGCTGACCTGGGCATTGATGCGGCTGCGATTGCCGATGCTGCCGTGGACCGCAGTGTCATTCGCGACGTAGCTGCTGAACACGAAGATGCTGTGTTGGCCCATGGAGTGACCGACACGCCCACGATCGTGAGCAAGGACGGCCAAACCCTGTACGTTCGCCTCGGAGCTCCTCCCGAGGATGAAGTCGCGGCACGCCGTGTAGTGAAATCTGTGATAGACATTGCCTTGTCTGAGCCCGCTATTAGGGAGCTGCGCCGCACCTGAGGCTGGGGTGAGCAGCCTGAAGGCTCGAAAAGGACGGCAGAAACGTGAATGCGCAGGGTCTGTCATCACAGCTTGGTCAGCTGCTGGATTTTGCTCAACCAGTGCTGCAGCCATTCTTTGCGACAGCATTTCAAGCACTTCAACGCCAGTTGGTTGCGACCGACAAGGCGCCGCTGGTGGAGCCTCCCCGCGAGCTGCTTCCGTTTCTAAATTTCAAGCCACGTCAGGCCGCCAACCAAGAACAGGTACGTCTGGCGCTGATCAAGCTGGTGTTGGATTCGGACGAGCTGTGGGAATCCATAGCACACCTGCACAAAGGACCCAAGGTCTCTGCGTCTGATGTCGTTGATGCACTCATGCGCCAGGAAGCTAGCCGGCTGCCAACTATCGCTTCCTCGGCAGCCGCGTTTCGACCAGTTGACTGGACCGAGACGGTCAGGGCGGCAGCGATCGCTCACGAGGCATTTGACCTCGGTAAAGATGCTGGCAGTGCAGAGGCGGCCAAACACGAGTCAGATGCGGCTAAGAAGCTGTCTCGTAGCTCAGATCGTCTGGAGAACAAGGTCGCAAAGCTCGAGAACGACGTCGTGTCGCGAGATCGCGACTTGGCGGGCGCACGAGCTAAACGTGCCGAGCTTGCATCTAAAGTCAAGATTTTGACAGAAGCAAATGAACGTTACGAGGCGCAGGTCAAGGCCCTTGATGACGATCATTCTGTGTTGAACGAGTCAATCGAGCAACTTAAGGCGGCGATAGCTGCCAGCGAGAAGGCGTTCATTGACACGTCGTCGGATTTTTCGCTCCATCAAGCGCAGCTGATGGCTCAAATCGAGACTCTGCGTGGCGCCCAAGATCCTGACCTGTCAGCACACGCCCGGGCGATTGCCAGACATGCCACAGCTCTGCGGGGCCTAGCGCATCAACTGCTCGCCGGCGGTAATTCTACAGATGAGGATGAAGACGTTCACGAGGTCTTTGATTTCGGTGCGGAAGTTGGGAGGCTGCAACCAGAGAGAGTTGAGCTGGGCGTTGAAGCCGCGCAGGACGAAAGCATTGTCAATGAGGCATCCCTTGCCCCATTGGAAATTACTGCCACGACCACTGAGAAGCCGGCCAGACGACCAGCCGCAGCTCGCAGTCACAACGGGCGTACCAAGTCGGGCCCACGAAAAAGGGCCTCCCTGCCATTTCCACCGGGTATGTATCCGGACAGCGTCGATGCTATTCATTGGGCGCTGGCTCAACCCAACATGCTGGTGGTTGTTGATGGCTATAACGTCACTCGTCAGCAGGAACGCGGGTGGGGAGAACTAGCTGGTGAGGCACAGCGCGGACTCATGCTGGCCCGGTGTGTACAGGCACATCGATGGGGTGGTGCAGACATCCACATCGTTTTTGACTCTTCTGAGAAGCCGTATTCGCATGGCACTGGGCGGCGCTTGTCGCAGGCCGGCGTTACGTTCGAATTTACCGAAGGCGAAACAGCGGATGATCGCATCGTTGCCCTTATCGCGCAGCTGATAGGGGATGTGGTTGCATTCGTGGTCACTTCCGATCGTGAATTGCAGGACCGTATCATGGCAAAGGGAGCCCGATGCGTGCGCTCGGAACTCTTCTTGGACGCCATTGGCGCCCCATCACGCCGATAGTGCGAGATTTTCCCCCCCGTCATCCTGAGCCCTGGCGCCAGCCAGGGCGTGAGGATCCATCTGTGGCGAAGCCGCAGGTCCAGCCGCAGATTTGCTCTATTTTGAATTGGTCTCTTCGTTCGCAGAATTCGGATTTCTGGCGCTTCTTTGGCGAGGGGACACGTGAATGGATACGATATTTCAAAAGATTTTTTCGTAATCAGCGCTCGTTGGCCCGTTTTTGTCACACCCCCCCTTTAAGGTGTCCTCGACAAGGTGAACTGGCCTTAAGTCTCAGTCTCATCACCACGATTCAACAGTGTTGGGAGGCTTGGCGGCCTGGACTTGCGGCGCAAAAGGAGAACATCATGACAGTTGGAACAGCGATGCACGAAGCCCCAGTCATTTCCCTGGAATGCCACGACTGTGCGGGGGCGGACCTGCACATGTGCGACGATTGTCCGGTGGCGTTCTTGCTGGGCCGCGAGAGCGACGATGCGATTGTCTTTGATGCCCTCGAGGAGCGCGCATTGCGCTTGTTGGCCGAAGGTGGTCTGCTAGACGAAGTTGTGTCGCGAAAAGATCGCTCCGGCTCCGGAGGATTGTCTCAACGCCGAGAGCCTATTGCTCAGACAGCCTAGTTGCGCTGGTAGCACAGGCCGATACGGCCAATGGCCGCATTTGAGTGCGCATGTGTGTTAGCTTCAAGAAACGATAACCATTGACCTCCCCTAGCCAGGAGTGTCGCTACCAGGCCTTTTGTCATTGCGAGCGAAGCGTGGCAATCCAGGCTTTACTGCTTTGCGAGCGCAGCGAGCAATTCAAAATGGATCGGATCTACAGGTAGACCTGCGTCCTTGGGCGTGACCGGGGTCTCCCCGGTTTGCCACGTCGCTGCGGTCCTCGCAATGACGGGAGGGGGCGTGAATGGTTACGCGACACCATTAGAATTTTTACTTGTGAGGAACCATGATTGAGTTATTTTTCCGTAGCCCCAGCGACGGTGGTGACAAGCTACTCTTGTCCGCTCATCCGGATGCCAACAGCGCCGGCTATTTCGTCAACGTAAGCGCTGACATGTTGGAAGCCCTGAGTGCAATGGTGTCCATGGCTGACGAGCAGGCCGACATTGCCGCCGACCTTGAGTCGACGCAGCCAGAGGAGGAGCCGGTACGTGAGCTACCCACTGGCCCGATCGAGGTTGAGTCGCCGGCTGAAGCGCTCGAAGCTGCTCACGGTCTTTGGCTAGTGAACGCCGACGATGAAGCATCAGATGTTCCTTTGCACGATGCCGTATTGGCCAATTTACACAAGTGGAATGTTCGCATAGATCGCGAGATCCTCGATGAGGGTTGGTGGGTCACCAAACTGGGTGATCAGGCATGGCAAATAAGTTTTCGTTTCTTGAGTCGCGGTCGCATTCATGAAGCGGAATGGGTCCTAGACACCGAAACAGCACGGCTCGTGCCCGAGAATGATCTTGCTGCAACCATCGGCTGGGTTCGTGCCAAAAAGGTGGTCCGTTCGAGGCCGAAGCGGCGCCGAGGCGGCCGGGGCAGAACGCGGCGCACCACTAATGCCACAAGGCGTTAGCTACTAGTTGCAATATGTGATTGCGAATGTCCATGCCTGCCAATGACTCATCTCCTCGCGTTGTTCTTGTCACCAACGATTTTCCGCCCAAAGTGGGCGGGATACAGGTCAACCACGAGCAGCTATTCCCCTATTTGAACCCTGACCGGTTGTGGGTCCTTGCTGCCAATCATCCTAAGGCTAAAGAGTACGATGCGACAGCCCACTATTACATCGAGCGGATAAGCGCTACAACCATGTTGCCTTCGCCGAACGTGGCGAGGAAGCTCAAGTCTCTCATCCGTCGTGTCCAGCCCGACGTTGTTATCTTCGGATCTGCACTACCACTTTCGTTGCTGGGGCCGGTGGCCACCCGCGCTGGTGTTCCATACGTAACCATGGTCTATGGCGCTGAAATCTCGGTGGCAGCCAAGCTGCCGTTAAAACTACTTTTGACCAAGGCTCTTGCTGGAGCGGCCGGCATCGTTGCCTTTGGTCCATGGGTGGCCAACCAGGTGAGCCTTGCGTGTTCCCCTCCGATCGCACAAACGCGGCCGACCTTGACATTGATGCCCGGCGTTGACGCTGGCATATTTTCGCCGGGTGACGCCACAGTCGCTCGCAAAGCCTTGAATATTCCAACGGACCGGCCAACTGTTGTGTCCGTGTCACGGCTTGTGCCCCGCAAGGGGATGCATCATTTGATCCGGGCTAGCGCTGCTCTCGCTGCCCAAGTCCCTGATGTTCAAATTGTGATTGGGGGCAGTGGGCGTCAACTGGGGCGCCTGCGTAGGGAAGTTGAGTCACGCGGGTTGGACAATACAGTTAAGATCCTGGGACAAGTCCCGCACGGACAACTCGTGGATCTCTACCGAGCGGGCGATGTGTTCACAATGCTCTGCCATGACCGATGGTTTGGCCTCGAACAAGAAGGGTTTGGCATCGTCTTTGCTGAGGCAGGGGCTTGTGCTGTTCCTGTTGTAGCCGGACGTTCTGGTGGTTCTGTCGACGCAGTAACGCCCGATGTGACAGGCACCTTGGTGGACGCTACCGACTACGGCGAAGTAGCTAGATCGTTGGCGCGCTACCTTATGGATCCGGCGTTAGCTACAAGACATGGAGCCAACGGTCGGCACATGGCAGAGACGACCTTTAGTTGGGCTCGTCAACGCGAGAGTTTCATAGCCTGGCTGCACGAACATTTCGGGGCCAGTTGACGTCCCCCGCCGTCATTGCGAGGAGCCGGCTCTGGGGCGACGAAGCAACCTAGTCCGTGACTCACGCCACGAAGACGCGGGTCACGGACTAGGTTGCTTCGCTTCGCTCGCAATGACGGGGTAGCGGACCTGAATGTGTAGGCCGATTGGGATAGCTAATCTGATGACGTATATCATGGGCGTTAGCCGGGCCTGCGAGGCTGCTTTTGGGTGAGTAGTTGGTGTTGGAAAATGGGAGAACGTGACATGACTGAAACCACAATCGTTGAACTGTTTAATGCCAGAGTTGAGGCTCTGCGTGATAAACCAGCTCTGCGCAGTAAGCGATCTGATGAGACATGGACTACCAGTAGCTGGACAGACTACGGCGAAGAAGTGCGAGCTCTCGCACTGGCGTTGCGCAGCGAGGGTATAGGCAGGGGCGATAGCGTCGCTGTTTTGTCCAACAATCGGGCGGAATACAACATCATTGATATGGCCACCATGGCTGCTGGTGCTGTTGCTGTCCCGATTTACAGCACAAATTCGGCCGAGCAAGTCCAGTACATCCTGGAGCACTGCGAGGCAAAAGTCATTTTTTGTGACGATGAAGGCCAGTTGGCCAAGGTCAACGAAGTGCGAGATTCTCTGGCCGACCTGAAGAAAGTTGTCAGTCTTTTTTCCGCTGATGATGCTGACACTTCTTATGACCAGCTCCTCGAGGCGGGTAAGTCCATTACTGCAAGCGATTCGGGTGCGTATGATCGGGCCTGTGTCGATATCAAAGCGGATGACCTTGCGTGCTTGATTTATACGTCGGGGACCACTGGCAGTCCCAAGGGTGTGATGTTGTCGCACTCCAATATCATGTGGACGTGCAATTCCCTTCTGCAAGTCTTTCATCCACCTGTGGCTAGATTCTTGTCGTTCTTGCCGATGGCCCATATCGCCGAACGGATGGTGAGTCACTATGCGATGATTCACCTTGGCGGTGAGACCTGTTTCGGCGGTGGGGCACCGACCTTGCGTGAAGACTTGGCGGCTGTTCGGCCGACGCTGTTCTTTGCAGTGCCGCGAGTTTTCGAGAAGGTCGAAGTCGCCCTCAAGCAGCGCTTTTCAGAGCTAACCGGTGTGCAAAAGGTGTTGGTCGACAAGGCTCTGCATGTTGGCACCAGAGTTGTTGAGGCCCAACAATCAGGACAAAGCGCCGGGTTGGTCGACAACGTCTTGCACACAGTGCTAGACAAAATAGTTTTTGGCAAGGTGCGCCGTGAGATTGGCCTCGATAAAGTGGAAGTCTTGATCAGCGGAGCGGCACCTATCCACAGCGAGACTCTGACGTTCTTCCATGCAATGGGATTGCCGATTGCTGAGGTTTACGGCCAGACCGAAGACTGTGGCCCAACAACGCTCAATCCTCCGGAGGCCATCAAGATTGGGACGGTCGGTAAAGCGGTGCCCGGTGTCGAAGTGAAAATCGCTTCAGACGAAGAAGTCCTTGTCCGTGGTGGCAATGTATTCGTTGGCTACTTCAAGAATCAGGCCGCAACCGACGAAATGCTTGAAGGCGGATGGATGCACAGTGGCGATCTCGGTTCACTCGACGATGATGGCTACTTGACGATCACGGGTCGCAAGAAGGACCTTATTATTACCGCAGGCGGCAAGAATATTTCTCCTAGCAACCTTGAAGCTGGTGTCAAGAAGAGCAAGTACATTAGTCAGGTTGTCGTGATTGGCGACAAGCGTAAGTTCTTGTCAGCGCTGGTCACCCTCGATGCCGAGACGATCCAGCCTTGGGCCAAAAAGCGTGGAGTGTCAGATGATTTGACCGTTCTGGCTGAGTCACCTGAGGTGGTTCATCTGGTTCAGACAGCAGTTGATGTTGCTAACTCGGCGGTGTCACACGCTGAAGGGATCAAGAAGTTCACTATTTTGCCTGCCGACTTCACACAGGAAGCTGACGAAATCACGCCGACGCTGAAGGTCAAGCGCTCAGTTGTTGAAGGCAAGTATGCACAACAAATTGATGCAATGTATGGCTAGGACCCGTCGATGAATTACTTAGGCGTTTGCAACGGTCCTGGCCACCACTCGCTGCGTTCCTCCTCCTCGAGTAGGCCTGCTACACATCGTCGTCGCGCCTTGCGAGAGTCGCCCAGGCCTCGCTGCAGACGCGCTACTAATTCATCGACGGGCCCTTAATGAGCGGTTTGCATAACGCCATAGTGACACCGCAAAGTAGTCCGAACTATGCCAAGCCACCGATTGCCGGCGGTGGTAACTGGCTTGTTTGGTTGTGCTTGTTTGGCACGAGTGTCTTTGCCGTGGCCACGATCGCTGGTTCGATCTGGCGCGACTGGCGAGGCATTGTGGTCTGGTGTGATGGCATCCTGTTGGTCATTGGCCTTGTGGGCTTTGGTATCGCCATTCCAGCATCCAGTTCACGTGCATTGGCTGGCGTCGGGGTAAGGGCAACAGGATTGTTTTTCGCCGGCTTTGCTGACAACAAGGAACGACTTGTGTTTAGGGGCTGCTTCGCTGTTACCGTGGTCATTGGATTGGGCGCTGCTCTCTTGAATCAAGCGAGCTCGCAACCCGGACCATACGTGCTGATGGTTCCAGCGATGGCGTACGGCATTTTGGCTGTCATGTTCCCGCCTGCGCTGGCCGGATTGCACGGAACGCTCTATTGTTCTTGGCCCAGTTCTAGGTAGCGGGCCCTCAGGTGTGGCTCGCCGATGCCTGGGCCATGCAAGTAAATTGCAAGATAGAGAGACGACACAGCACATAGCGATAAGTGATTTGGGGTTAATGACGATGTTGAAGCAGCAGCAGATAGAAAGGCGGCGCGGTGCGCATTCAGCTCTTTAGTGGCAAGGGTGGGGTTGGTAAGACTACTACCGCAGCAGCGACTGCTGTCGCGGCGGCCGATCAGGGTCTGTCTGTGTTGTCACTCTCCACAGACCCGGCACACAGCCTCGCTGACGTGTATGACATGAAACTGGGCGATGCGCCGGAGCTTGTAGTCAAAGATCTGTGGGCAGTGCAGATTGATAGCCAACGTCGCTTGGAAGAGAACTGGACCGAAATCCAGCAATACCTTCTGGAGCTGATGAATTGGTCAGGCGTGGGCGGCATTGAAGCCGAGGAACTTACAACAGTGCCTGGCCTCGATGAGCTCTTTGCCCTGGCAGATATCAAGGACTACGCCGACTCAAACCAGTTTGACCTGATCGTTGTTGATTGCGCCCCAACGGCCGACACAATCAGGCTGCTCAGTTTTCCTGATGCTCTGGCTTGGGTGATGGACCGAATCTTTCCAGCAAGTCGCCGTTTGGCCCGGCTGGCCAGGCCCGTGTGGAACCGAATTCCCAATTTGCCCGACATTGCGGACGATGAAGTTTTCTCGATGCTGGAACGTTTGTATGAGCGGTTAGAGTCTGTGCGCACCCTTTTGTCTGACCACGAGACTGCTAGCGTTCGTCTTGTCATGAACGCCGATCGTCTCGTGCTGGCTGAGTCTCAACGCTTGTATACGTATCTTTCCCTGTTCGGCTATCGGGTTGACGCTGCGATCGTCAACAAGCTGATCCCTGAATCGGTAGAAGATCCGTATTTCCTGGGGTGGAAGGAAAGCCAAGCTCGCTGTCTAAAAGAAATTGACGCCAGTTTTGCACCGCTAACCGTGTTGCGCAGTCGTCTCTTTGAGGCTGAAGTGATCGGTGTCGAGGCCCTCCGCCAGTATGCAGGCGAACTTTATGGTGATCGTGATCCCCTCGAGGTGATAACGACGGATGATCCTATCCAAGTGCGTCAAGTGGGCGATGGTTTTGTTGTTTCGATCCTGCTGCCATTCGTAGGCGACGGCGAGGTAGGGGTTGTGCGCAAAGACGAGCAGCTCTTCGTGACGGTTGGACCCTACAAGCGGATCATGCTTCTACCGAAGAGCTTGTTGCGCCGTGACATAGTCGATGTGGCCATGGTCCGAAATCGGCTCGAAATTCGCTTTGAGAGTGTCGATGCTGAGACTGCCTGACCCGATTGATCTGAACGATTCGAATGGCCAGCCAGAAGACAAGCCGTCACCGGAACCCCCAGGGCCTCAAGTTGGCGGCCCAGCGCAATTTCGGCGGGTGGCCAAGACTGCTTCTCGCTCCAACCGGCACGGCCTTAGCGCAATCGTGGCTGCGCTCGATGAATTCGAAGGCCCTGACGCCGAATTCGAAGCCACTCCGGACGCTCCTGATGCTCCCGCCACAGGTTCGTCGGCGACGGATAGCACTAGCAGCGAGGGGAGTCCTGAAGCGAGTTCACAAGCGAGTGCTGGCCAGGGTCACTCATACCATGGCGAGTGTTATGCCTGCCCGATCGGGTCCACGATGGTGTCTCTGAGACGTAAGCACCCGGAGGCCTATGACCAAGCCACTGCCATTTCGAAGTCTTTGGCGGCGATAGTTGGAAATCTTTTCGAGCTGCTTGAAGCCAGCATGCAATACAGCAATCCTGCTGCGGCTAAGAAGGAACCCGCCAAAGTTCAGCGCTTCCGGGTCGATTGAACCCTGGCCCGGACCCCCCTCTCGTCATCCTGAGGGAGCCGCTAGGCGACCGTGAGGATCCATGCTGTGGCGAAGCCGCAGGTCCACCTACAGATTTGAGCCATTTTGAATCGCTCGCTTCGCGTCCCAGCACGGTAGCGCCTGGATCCTCACGCCCTGGCTGACGCCAGGGCTCAGGATGACGGGGGGAGTCAGAAAATCTAAGTCCGCATGACTTAGATTGGCAGGGTTTCGCGGTAGCGGGTATAAGAGACGCTACACTCTATGCATGGCCAAACCAACCCCGCTCCCAGATCTAATAGAAGAACCCGATGCCGATGAGGAAGTCCTATCGAGCGAGGGTGAGGACGAAAGCCAACACTTGACGTCTGAGACAGACCTGGGCCTTTTGCCGCTGAGAGACACCGTTGTGTTCCCCGGCATTGTGTTGCCTGTGATGGTCGGCCGGGCCAAGTCGCGTCGTCTCATTGAGTCTGTTTATGCCGGCGATGATGACGACAAACTCCTGGCAGTGGTCACTCTCAAAGATGCCACCGTGGAAGATCCCACCATCGAAGACTTCTACTCCGTAGGAACCCTCGTCCGAATTATCCAGATGTTCAAGCTACCTGACGGCAATATCCGGGTCGTTATCGAAGGTATTGAGCGCATTAAACTCGAACATATCTCTGATGCCGGACCATTCTTCACGGCGACTGTCCTCCCGCTTCAGGACACCAACGCGCACTCAGCTCCTGCCGAAGCGATGCTACGCAGCGTGCTCGGAGCCTTCCAGCGTATGGTCACGTTGGCGCCCTATCTTCCCGAACAGCTTATTGCGGCGGCTATGAACGTGTCTGATCCGGCCATGCTGGCTGATTTCATGGCGGCCAATGTGAACATCGACGTCGAAGGACGCCAGGAGCTGCTCGAGACGGCTGATGTTGTTGAGCGGCTTGAGCGGGTCTTGCGCATCCTTTCTCGTGAGGTCGAGTTGCTCGAGATGGGCACAAAGATCAACGAGCAAATCCAAGGCGAGTTTGATTCTCAACAGCGTGAGTTCATGTTGCGACGCCAGCTCGAGGCGATCAAGAAGGAGCTGGGCGAGGACGATGCCTCCAACGAGTTTGCCGACTTGCGCCGGCAACTCGAAGAAAAGGATCTGCCTGAAGAGGCGAAGACCGAGGCGATGCGTGAGCTCGGGCGCTTGGAGTCGATTCCATCGGTGTCTCCTGAACACTCAGTTATTCGAGGCTATCTCGACTGGATGATCGCCATGCCGTGGGGCGATTACACCAAGGACTCAATCAACGTTCGCTCTGCCAAGCGGATCCTCGACCAAGACCACTATGGCCTTGACAAGCCCAAAGACCGAGTGTTGGAGTATCTATCGGTAAGGCAACTCAAGTCCGACCTCAAGGGTCCGATTCTGTGCTTTGTTGGCCCGCCAGGAGTGGGTAAGACTTCGCTGGGTCAGTCAATCGCACGAGCACTGGGGCGTAACTTTGTACGCATGTCGCTCGGTGGCGTCCACGATGAGGCTGAGCTGCGCGGGCATCGCCGCACATACATTGGTGCTATGCCTGGGCGGATCGTGTCGGCGCTGAGGCGGGCGGGGAGCATGAACCCGGTCATAATGCTCGACGAGGTCGACAAGTTGGGTGCTGACTATCGTGGCGACCCGGCTGCGGCACTCCTCGAAGTTCTCGACCCGGCCCAGAACAACACTTTCCGCGATCACTATCTAGATGTGCCCTTGGATCTGTCGAGTGTCCTCTTTATTGCCACTGCCAACATCTCCGATACAATTCCCGGGCCGCTCTTTGATCGCATGGAAGTGATCAACATTCCCGGCTACACCGAGGTCGAAAAGGCTCAAATCGCCAAGAAGTTCTTGCTGCCCAAACAACTTGAGGCGCATGGCCTTACCACGAAGGAAGTCAAGGTCAAGTCGCCGGCGATCAAGACCGTTATTACCAAGTACACGCGAGAAGCCGGCGTGCGTTCGCTTGACCGAACGATCGCAACGCTACTGCGCAAGACGGCTCGACAGATTGTGGAAGGTGCCGAGACTCCCATCAATATCGGCCCAAACGAGGTCTATGAACTGCTCGGTCCGGAGCGGATCGAAGCCGAGCTGGGCGCTGAAAAAGATGAAGTCGGTCTCGCCACTGGACTAGCGTGGACCCCCTACGGCGGCGATGTGTTGTTTATTGAAGCGACGGTAATGCCCGGAACCGGCAAACTAATTCTCACCGGCCAACTGGGTGACGTGATGCAAGAGTCGGCCCAAGCAGCCCTAACCTATGCACGGCACAACGGAGCGCAATGGGGCCTTGGCGACGACTGGGCGGAAAAGCACGATGTTCACATCCATGTGCCCGCTGGAGCTATCCCCAAAGACGGACCCTCGGCTGGGATCACGATGACAACATCGCTCGTGTCAGCCCTCACCGATCGACCTGTGCGCCGCAGTATGGGCATGACCGGAGAAGTAACTCTGCGAGGCAAAGTGCTACCAATCGGTGGGCTCAAAGAGAAGATTTTGGCCGCACACCGGACTGGTCTGAAATCAGTACTGATCCCGAAGCAAAACCAAAAAGACCTGATTGACATTCCCGAGTTTGTCCGCAAAGACATTGACCTGGTTCTCGTCGAGGATGTGAGCGAAGTCCTCGACCGGGCTCTCCTCCCAACAGTCAAAGCCAAAGCCTAAGACAAACAATTCCAATCAGCGCGTACGCTATGGTCCTGGACGGATCTATTGCTAGGCGAACATTCTCCCGCCGCAAATTCACACAGGACCTAGCAAGACTGTCCCGACTCGGCAAATCTAGATACGCAACCGTGACGCGGCGGCTCAGATAGGAGCTCGGAGTGAAAAGCGCTAGTAGTAGAGGACCCGATAGTTCGAAGCCTGAAGCTTCGGAACCAAACCAAAAGGATGCCGCCAAGGTTCCCAAACGAGAGAAACGAGTCGGACTCGGCATCGACGCCGGCGGGACCAAAATAGCCGCAGGGTTGGTCACTGAGGACGGCGAGATACTAGCCAAAGACAAGTTTCACACGCCCTCGACCAGCCAGGACGCGATCCTGGACACGCTCTACCGATCCGCCGAAACGATGCTCAACAAGCATGACGATCTAGACGTGGTCGGAATCGGCCTCGGTCTGCCAGGTTTTGTGCTCGACACAGGCACCTTCGTTTACGGACCCAACATTGGCCTCCGCAACGCCCCAGTCTCCGAACTCTTCGAGAAGAAATTTGGTGTAAAGACAATATGCGACAACGACGCCAACGTCGCCGCTTGGGCTGAATATCTTTACGGAGCTGGCCAACGGTGCGGCCACATGCTCATGGTTACCCTAGGAACCGGAGTCGGCGGCGGAGTTATCATCAACGACAAACTCTTTCGTGGCTCGCACGGATTTGCCGCCGAAATCGGCCACACAACCGTTTACCTAGAGAACGGGCGACTATGCGGATGCGGACAGCATGGCTGTCTCGAAACTGAAGCATCAGGCACAGCCCTCGACCGGATAACCCAAGACCTCGTTAACGGTCCAGGCGGAGAACGCTATCGGCCTTACATGGACTTCACTCGAGTCACCGGCCAAGTGCTTGAAAGAGCAGCCCTCGATGGTGATGTTGAAGCCGCCCAAGCCATCGACTATTACGCCAACATGATTGCAGTCGGCATGCAAAGTCTCGTACAAGCCTTCGACCCCGTCAAAATTGTTGTTGGCGGTGGAGTATCCCAAATGGGCGAAACCCTCTTGCTAGACCCGATCAGACGCCACTTCAAACGCGTCCTCAGTGGCGCTGACCACCGCCCAGAAGTACCAATCGTGTTGGCCCGGCTCGGAGAGCTCGCCGGCATCGTCGGCGCTGCTGCTTTGGTTTTGGAAGACTGACCAGTTGGGGGGACAGGTGTTTGCCTTGCTCCTACGATCTTGTTCGGGCTCCGCCCTCCAAATCGAATAGTCGCTTCGCCAAACACCTGTCCCCCGCCCTACACGGCGCCGACCGATTTGGCTCGCAAGAGGGGGGATATGGACTGCGGCGGACGCCGCAAACCTTTGTCGTCATCCTGAGGGAGCGCAGCGACCGTGAGGATCCACCTGCGGCGAAGCCGCAGACCAACCGATATGATCGATCCACTTTGAATTGCCAGTCTGGCGCCTCGCTTCCCCGGACTGAAACCAGCGTGGCTAGGCTTGGTGGCAACGTCACTCTTCGGTGGTAATCATCGAGGTCTCCCTCCCCGTCATTGCGAGCCCTGGGCTCTGACAGGGCGTGGCAATCCAGACTTTAAATATTCTGCGAGCGTAGCGAGCAAGTCGAACTGGCTCGAACATGCTGATAAAGGCCAGCTCCCATACATAGCCCCCATCGCAGATTCAACTCAGATGCGGCAGGTGGCGAGGCCACGCTTTTCTAGGTAACGCTGGTGGTAGTCCTCGGCTGGGAAGAAGGGGCCCGCTGGGGCGAGTTCGGTCACGATTGGTCGCTTGTAGCGGCCTGATTCGTTCAATGACTGGATGGACTTGAGGGCGGCCTCTTTTTGGTCTGCATCGTGGAAGAAAATTGCCGATCGATATTGGGCGCCAATGTCGGGGCCTTGGCGATTCTTTGTGGTCGGATCGTGCTCGGCCCAAAAAATATCGAGCAGGTTTTCGAAGCTGATTTGGGTGGGATCGTAGTCGACTTCCACCGCTTCGGCATGACCAGTATTTCCTCGGCACACGTCACGGTAGGATGGGTCTTCTTGCCATCCGCCGGTGTAGCCGACTTGAGTTGCTTTCACCCCGGGCGTTGCTCTAAAGGCGGCTTCGACACCCCAAAAGCAGCCTGCCGCAAAGGTCGCCTTTTCGGTAAGTTGCGAGCCAGATTGTTGCATGCTGTCGGTCATCGGAGAGCCTCCCCTTGCTGTCTTCAAAAGTAGTCCCATACCGACGGACGGATGAGCGCTCGGTCTATCGACGGCCACTCATCAGGGTGGCGATTCTAGAAAGTCACGCAGCCGATTGTGGGCTTTGGGATGACGTAACTTCGAAAGGCTCTTCGCTTCGATTTGGCGAATCCGCTCACGGGTCACTCCGAGTGCTTCGCCCACTTCTTCGAGAGTGCGGGGTTGACCTGTGTCGAGTCCGAATCGAAATAGCAAGACTTGTTGTTCACGCTCGGTCAAGCCATGCAAGGCAGCGCCGATTTCCTGCTGGAGAACCATACGGGTAGCAGCTTCTTCTGGTTTGATTGCTTGGGCATCTTCGATAAATTCGCCAAGTGAGATGTCTTCTTCTGCTCCGACGGGCACATCCAAGCTGATCGGGTCGAGTGAAAATAGCTGGATTTCACGCACGCGCTCGGGCGGTATCTGCATCTCTGCCGCGATTTCTTCAATAGTTGGGTCTCTGTTGAGCCGCAAGAGAAGTTCACGCTGACTGCGAAACAGCCGATTGATTGTATCGACCATGTGTACAGGCACGCGGATCGTGCGGGCTTGGTCGGCGAGAGCCCGAGTGATGGCCTGGCGAATCCACCAGGTGGCATATGTCGAGAACTTAAATCCTTTGCGCCAGTCAAATTTTTCGACAGCCCTTATTAGCCCTAGGTTGCCTTCTTGAATCAGATCAAGCAATTGCATGCCTCGACCCGAATAGCGTTTGGCAATCGATACAACTAGACGCAAATTGGCTTCCGTGAGATGCTTTTTGGCTAGAAGTCCATCAGCCTCTTTGCGGGCTGACTGTTCTGCCGACGAAGCAGACACGGCTAGGTCAGATAGAAGGCGACTTGCCGCCGCCTCTTGCCCTTGTTCCATGCACTGGGAGAGTTCCCGCTCCTCTTCAATCGTGAGCAGCGGGACACGTCCGATTTCTTGGAGATAAATCCGGATCGGGTCTTCCGACAACCGGCCTGCAACCTCATCAAGGTTGGCGTCGATCTTAGTAACAGCCGGAATTTGGGTTTCGTCGAGAACAGTGATTCCGACTTGTGTAAACCCTCGGTAGATGTCATCGAGAACTTCTGGCGAAGCATCGCCAACGGTCTCAATCACATCGTGCAAGAGAATGATTCTGCCACCCTCGACCCGCAGCAAGAGGGACTCCCAAAGGTTGGGATCAATATTTGGGGGCACCCCATGTTTGGCCGTTAACTTTGTCGCAGCCTTTGATCGCTTCGCCAAGCCATCGCCGCCGCTGCTGCCGTTGGTCTGCGGCTTCTTTTCTTGCTCCGAGTCACTTGTCAGTGGGCGTGTGCCCGTTTGCCTCTTGGCTCCAGCTGTCATGTTTCCCCCAGACTCCGCCTACGGCCTATGTAATCGACAAATCGAGCATCCAACTCGCTCACCTGCACAGAGTCACCGCCTGCTTCGGCGATATGCATTTCCTTTTGCAGCTCGCTGATTCGGCGGGCAACGTAGGTCCGCTCGAGCGCTGACGCTGCCTCTTTCACGAACACGTCAAGGTCGTCGAACCCGTATGGTTCCGCCACAGCAAGGCGTCGAGCTTCGTTGAGAAGGTCTGGGGCCAGAGAGCATTGGTCTAGGTTCACTGGGCTGGCGGCTTCCCCATTCCTCGACTGCTGCCATACCAAAATCGGCCCGGCTATATCTTGAGCCAGTTTTGACTTGAACCAGTCGTATCGCAAGGCGGGAGCGTAAGTCAAGAGTTGCAGTGGAAATTGGATGAGTGCAGCCAGCGCGGCGCCATCGGTGCGCGAGATCGACATGGCACGGTTTTGCCGAGAGGGTGCCCGATCCGGCGAGTTGCGTACCGGAGTCAACCGCGACTGGCGGTCGCCATGACCTGTAGCGACGGGGGTGGTGGTCCGTGGGGTAGGGGTTCGCTCGTGCCGCGCCGTTTCAACTTTGCGTAATATCGCGTCTTCTGGGATGTCACGAAAATACCGGGCAGCGCTACGACCCGCCGCTTGTCGCACTGTCAATTCCGGGTGCAACGCTATAGCTGCGGCAACAGAATCGAGCGCGTTGGATTGTGCTTGGGCTGAATCCAAGGAAAAGCGGCCCAATTCTCGGTCTACCTTGAATTCCAAGAGGGGCCGGGGTTCCGCAAAGGCCTTCGTAAGGACTTCGCCACCACTTGCAGCCAAATCGGCCGGATCTTGTCCTGCCGGTAACTCAGCGACTCGCATATCGAGACCGAACTTGGCGGCAGCGCTATAGACACGTTCAGAAGCGTCAGCGCCTGGGCCGTCACCATCGAAGGCCAAAACAACACGAGAGGTCCAGCGCTTCAGCAGATTAAGGTGCTCCTCGCCGAGGGCCGTGCCACACGTGGCCACTGCATTGGTGAAGCCGCTCAGGTGAAGACCAATCACGTCGGTATAGCCCTCAACGATGATCGCCTCGCCCTTTGAGACAATTGTATCTTTAGCCCAGTTGAGCCCATAGAGGGTGCGACTCTTCTTATAGAGCGGCGTCTCTGGCGTATTCAAATATTTCGGTTTGGCATCAGCCTCGAGGGCCCGCCCGGCAATCGCGATTGCCTGACCCATCGGATCAAAAATGGGGAAGACGACCCTGTTGCGAATCATGTCGATCAGTCCGCCCTGTGACCCCGTGACAGCTAATCCGGCTTCAAGCATCTCTTCTTGCAAGAACCCGGCCTTTTTGAAATGAGCCACACCGGCATCCCACGCCTCGGGTGCCCAGCCCAACGAAAACTGTATGGCGACGGACTTGTCGTAGCCACGAGAGGACAAATAGCGCCGAGCGCTTCCCCCACTCTGGGCCAAGAGGTTGCTCGAATAGTATTCGACGGCAACATCCAAAATCTTTTCTAGCTTTGGCTTGAGGTTGCGGCGGCGCCGATCATCAGACGACTCGTTATCATATGTGAGGCTGATTCCGCCTCGGCGAGCTAGGGATTCGACAGCGTCAGCAAAACCGATATTTTCAAGCTCCATGAGTAGCTGAAACACGTTGCCCGAACGGTCACAGCCATAGCAATGAAAGAGCTGCACCTCGGGGTTGATCGTGAACGACGCAGTCTTCTCTTCATGAAATGGGCAGAGACCGCTGTAACGGCGCCCCACCCTCTTCAAAGACATGCGCTCACCAACAATCGCCACCATATCTGACGTTGCCCGCACGCGATCAATATCTGCTTCTGAAATCCGCCCCATCTCACGGAGCCTACCCCCTCAAAGTCGTGGTGGCGATGTCAATTCTGCCTAAATTTCGAACCCGCCAAATGTGGCTCGTTTGCCTGTTCGCCAGATCAGCCTCACCGCTGATTGGATCTTCGGGCGCACCAACGACTTGATCTCTGCTTCGGTCCAACATTTCTCGACAAAGTACTAAAGGTTCCCCGCCAACAGGTCGATACGCCAACATGTCGAGAAATCTTGGCAACTTAAATTGGCAGTTCGTCGGCATAGACAAGCGACCACATTGCGGGAGACTAATCATGAGCCTCAAGAAGATGACAATGACGATCATCGCACTGATAGCCCTATTCGCGATCAGCTGCAGCCAAAACACCGCCAAGCCCCAAACAGAATCCCGCGGCCCCCAAGGGCTTCCAGCGGGCTGCACGAAAGAGAACGTCAGACCTGCCTATTTCACGGATAATGACATTCCCGTCGGCATCACAGTTTGTAGAGGAATCACCGATAAGGAGGCATTGCGAGGCAAGGACCTAACCGGCGCTATTCTCGTGGCTGGAGGTAAAGAGGGATTCGCTGGATTCGACTTCGGCACCACTATCCTATCCGGAGCAAAGTTCGTCAAAGACTACACCATCGACAACAAAACGAAACGCGCCACTGCAACTCAGGGAACGGAAACCATCCTCCAACCGGGAGAGCAAACCAAACTCGAACCGGGAACGGGAGCCAACCTCGAGGGCGCAATATTTTCTAGTTATCGCACCGGGGGACCTTCAGGTGCCGCTCTACTTGACAAAACTGACTTCACGGGCGCCAACCTCACCGGGGCCACGTTCCGGACAGCTGTAACTGCCGAACTCAGCACGAAACTAGGGACAGCCATATTAGAAGACACCAAGCTGGTCGACGTAAACAAAGGCTCCGGAGGCGGTCTCAGCCATTTCGACCTCTCGGACGTAAACCTCAAGGGTGCTATCCTCACGAGCGCAAACCTCACTAATTCCGATCTCTCCAATGCCCAATTGGTTGGGGCAACACTTTCAAATGCTGACCTTCAGAACGCCGTCCTGTCTGGCGCCAACTTAGAACGCAATGACTTCACCATAGAACAAACTTATCTGGACAACACCAATCTCAAAGGAGCCGTCTTGTCGAATGCCAACCTTCACGGCGCCAACCTGGCGGGAGCACAAACAGATTCCGCCACAAAGTTCAAGGGTGCAATCTGCCAAGGCGCAACCTGGCTCGACGGCTCTCCCGCACAATTTGTAACTCCTAAGCTTCCATGTGCGTCGAAGTAGCCCGGATCTACAGTGGTTGGCGCGAAGTGCCCTCAGGCCTCTAGGCGGACTTGTCGCACGCCAATCCTGCCAGCGACTTTGCCTAACTCAACATCCAGTGTTGCAATTTGGCTCTTGAGCGCAGCTGCTGTTGCGATTAGGTAACAGTCGCCGAACGCCAGGGCTGTGGACTCATAGAGCCGCACTGACTCTAGTAACAAGTCCTGGTTTGAAACTAGAACCGCAGAAAAGGCCAGCAACGACCGTACCATGTCGGCAATTTCCGACCGATGGACCCTGTAAAACGATTCCAACACATACACCGTCTCGGCAATGATCACATCTAGGATAAGCAGCTCATGATCCTGCGACCGAGCAAGGAATGCCGTCGCCACTTTGCCCGATTCAGGTGGAACCATTCACCACCCCCTAGCCAGAGTGTCGCTACCAGCCCTCCCGTCATTGCGAGGAAGCAGCTCGGGGCGACGAAGCAATCCAGACTTTGCCGTGTTGCGAGCGTAGCGAGCAATTCAAAATGGATCGAACATGCGGGTTGGTCTGCGGCTTCGCCACAGGTGGATCCTCACGGTCGGCTAGCGCCTCCCTCAGGATGACGGAGGGGGACGTGCATGGTTACTATCAACGACCGTGGCCATTTCAGCCGTCAAGCTCATGCCCCCGCTTTTGCCATGCTTGATTACGGACTTCTTCCCACGAGACATGCTGCTTGTCAGCTGGAGTTACCACGGACCCCGCCAAGTCGAGAAAGTTGCGTGTCTTGGCGATTACGGCATGATTCTCACTGACTCGGAATATCACCTGATCGCCACTATGTAAGCCAAGCGCCTCTCGAACACGTTTGGGCACAATGATTTGACCCTTGGAAGTGAGTGTCGCTGCAACATCCATCCGATTCACCCCTCCCTTACATCGTTACAAACGTAAGGCTAACACTCACACCCTTCTGGTTGGCGGCGTCCGCCGCCAGTCCTTATCCCCCCTCTAACGCGAGATTGCAGTCTGAGCTGGTACGCAAGGAGGGTGGGGCCGGGGACTGGTTAGGAAGGGGGGCGGGAAGTTCCTGAGCGAGCTTGCGAGTCGAATGGAGCTTGCCCGCCGCCCGCAAGGCCGAGTTTACGGCCCCAGCTAGCCTCCATCACAAAACAAGGCCAAAGACCCAAACCCCGACATACTCCAAAGGGCCAAGAAGCCCAAAGGCAACAGAGAGTGAGCTACGAAGCCAGTTCAGATTTAAGTTGAGCGAGCCCCATGCTGCCTAAGTTCAAAGCGTGCATATGGAAGGCTTTGAGGTCGAACTTGGAGCCGAGGGCTTTGCGTTGGGCTTCTCGGGCTTCGAGCCAGACTCGTTCGCCGACTTTGTAGCTGATTGCTTGGCCGGGCAGGCCCAAGTAGCGGTCAATTTCGCTTTTCATGAAGTCGGGGTCTTGGTGGTGCAGGAGCGAGAATTCGTAGGCAAGTTCGGGGGTCCATTTTTCGCCCGGGTGGAAGCTCTCGTTTGCGGGGATCGACAGGCCCAAGTGCATACCAATGTCGATGATGATTCGGACAGTGCGCAGTTCTTGACAGCTGAGCATACCGAGTTCGTAGTCGGGATTGTCAAGGTAGCCGAGCTCGCCCATGAGCCGTTCTGCATAGAGGGCCCAGCCTTCGCCGTGGCCGGATACCCATCCGAAGGTGCGTTGGTAGCGGCTTAGCTCCTCTTTCAAGTAGGTACATTGAGCAACCTGCAAGTGGTGACCAGGCACGCCTTCGTGATAGGCGATCGAAACTTGGCTCCACTTACTGAGACGCTTCTTGCCCTCAACCGGATACCACGTGCGGCCCGAACGCGAGAAGTCTTCGCTCGGTCCTGTGTAGTAGGGCGCAGCAGCCCCACCAGGGGGTGCAATCACGACGTTGAGGGTCTTAAGGGGTTCGGCAATGTCGAAGTGGGTGCCATCAAGGTCAACGATCGCCTGATCTTGCAAGCCTTGCAGCCAGTTACGAAAGTTCTCGGCTCCGTCGATGCACCGGTCGGGGTCGGTTTCGAGGATCTTCACGACTGACTCTAAATCACCGGCTGGGTCGACATGCTTGGCCAGCTCTTCCATGCGAGCATCGATGCGGTACAGCTCTTCCCAACCCCATCGGTAGGTTTCTTCAAGGTCGAGCTCCATGCCGCAGTATTCACGAACGGCGAACTCGTAGCGCTCCCGGCCCACACCGTTGTTCTTGTCGGCCACTGCTGCGTAGTCGCCAGTCAGGAAGTCGGCCAATTCGGCGTAAGCGCCGGATGCCCTCTGAGCGGCAGCACTCAGGCGGGTCCTGAGAGTCTCGGCGCCATCAAACCCCTTGGCCAGCTTGAGAAAATAGCCCTCATCTTCCCTGGAACCTGCCCAATTGGCCGCTTGCTCGGCGGCCACGAGTGCCTGACGACGGGCGGCGACCTTCTCCTGAGCCATTCCATCTCGGAGAGTAGCCACGTAGCCGCTCACGGCACCAGGCACCTTCTCCATGCGCTCGGCGATGGTCTCCCAGTCCGATGGCTTGTCGCGAGACATCAGGTCAAAACATTGACGGATAATCTGCACAGGGCACCAAATGTTGTTCAGCTCTCTGAGCCACTCCCCTGCCGCATACTTGTCGGCCGAGATTTGGAGCCGTTCTTGCATGAGCTCAGACGCAACCCGGTCCCGATCGTTTTCGAGGGGCGCCAACTTCATCGCACTCAGAGTCTGTCGATCAAAATCCACCCGAGCCTTGACACCCTCAGGCGAGTAGTCGGTCATTTCATGATCGTGGCCCTCAATGCCACCGAAAGTCGCAGCTACCGGATCGAGCTTGACAACCCCTTCAACATATTCATTGGCGAGTTCGTAGACCTTCGAAGCCATGAGCATTCCCTTCAGCTGATACAAAAACGTTGTTCAGCTTAAGGGCGTGGCCACGAGGAACGCCAGATTTATGCCGAGGGGGAGCTATTCGAACAGGTGGGCGGGGTCGATGGCGTAGAGGTCGTCTTTGCCGGCGCTCACTTGGGCGAACATGTTGGGCGCCTGCGATAGGACTTGGTCGGCGTAGAAGCGAGCTGTAACAAGCTTGGCTTCGAGGAAGGCTTTGTCGCCCTTGCCGTCGTTGAGAAGGCGTTGAGCCACGAGGGCTTCTTGGGCCAGCAACGCGCCGCCGATCACCCTACCGAAGAGGGTCAGGTACTGGGTCGCGCCAGCAGCGGCACTAGCAGGATCTTTCATGCCGTTCTCGAAGAGCCAAAATGTGCTCCTCTCCAACGTGTCGATGCCCTCAACCAGACGATTGCGCACGTGATCGCAAGTCTCGTTTACGCCATCGAGGTCAAGGCAAATGGACCGCATCCACTGGATCAAGTTGAGGATTGGCTTGCCGCCATCCATGGGTAGCTTCCGGCCGATCAGGTCGAGGGCCTGGATGCCGTTCGTGCCTTCGTAGATGGGGGCAATGCGCAGGTCACGGTAGTACTGGGGAATGCCGGTTTCTTCGATAAAGCCCATGCCGCCGTATACCTGGATAGCCAGCGACGCAACTTCGCAGCCCACATCTGAACACCAGGCCTTCGTGACAGGAGTTAGCAGTTCGGCCAGCCACTTCTGACGCTTGCGTTCTTCAGGGTCGGGGTGGTGCTCTGAAAAGTCGATGGCAGCAGCGTTGTAATAAGCCAGCGCCCGCATTGCCTCAACCTGGGACTTCATCAGCATCAGCATGCGCCGCACGTCGGGGTGCTCAATAATTTTGACTCGCTGGTCGGCCGGACCACCGATCGCTCGCCCTTGAGTACGTTCTTGCGCATATTCCAAGGCCGCCTGGTAAGCCCGCTGGCCGACGGCGACACCCATCAATCCGACCGCAATGCGAGCACTGTTCATCATCGTGAACATGTATCGCATGCCCTGGTTTTCTTCGCCAAGCAGATAGCCGATTGCGCCTTCGGTGTCGTCGCCATAAGCCAGCGCGCAAGTGGGGCTAGCTTTAATCCCCATCTTGTGTTCGATGGAAACACACTTCACGTCGTTGCGAGCTCCGAGGCTGCCATCATCGTTAATCAGGAACTTGGGCACGAGGAAACAGCTGATGCCTTTTGTGCCGGCTGGTGCGCCGGGGGTGCGAGCGAGCACCAGGTGAATAATGTTCTCAGCACAATCGTGCTCCCCGAAGCTAATAAATATTTTGGTGCCCTTGATTCGCCAAGTTCCGTCATCGGCTGGCAGAGCTCGAGTAACGACTGCACCGACCTCGCTGCCGGCATCAGGCTCGGTCAGGTTCATCGTGCCGGTCCACTTGCCCGAGACGAGATTGGCAAGATAAGTTCCTTTTTGCTCGTCACTGCCATGCGACGCTACGGCCTCGATGGCCGCTTGGGTGAGACCGGGGATCATCGAAAGAGAACAGTTGCCCGAAACAAGCATTTCTTGCACAGCACAGGTAACCAGCCAAGGCATGCCACCGCCGCCGTACTCTTCTTCAAAAGGCATCGCCGCCCAACCCGAGTCACATAGCTTTTTGTAGGCGGCCTTAAACCCTTTGGGGGTAGTGACCTCACCGTCGTGAAAGGTGGAGCCTTCGACATCGCCAGACTGGTTCAGAGGCGATAACACTTCGGCAACGAACTTCGAAGCTTCGGCAAGGATGTGGTCAACTGAGGCCGAATCGGCATGCTCAAATTCTTCCAGTGCTGAAAGTTCTGCCAGACCAGCAATGTGGTTCATGACAAAGGACATGTCCTTGATAGGTGCAACATACTCAGACATGGACTCTCTCTCCTTCGCAGGCGCCGCTGACTGACCAGCTCACATGACCTTCGCACGTTAATTGACCGACCGGTCAATTAACGTGACATCGCTAGTTTAGCCTCCCGAGCGTCCACGGGGGCCCGCCGGCATAAAAAACTTGCATAACAGCTGGTCCGCTACTACGTATACCCGTCACTCTTCCAGCGACGGAGTCAACTCAGAGGTACAAAAGGCGCAGCGTCTCGCTTGCACAGGCACCTCGCTGAGGCACTCCGAACACTGACGCGTGGTCATCTCTTGGGTCGCTGGCCAGCGACGATGCATGAGCTTGTTGAGGGGCCTGATCACTAAGAAGAAAACTGCAACAGCAATAAGTAGGAACGAAACTAGGTCGTTTAGAAACAACCCATATTGGAACACGCTTTTTTGGACACTGAAATGCCAGCCCGCGAAATTGGTTTTGCCGAAGATCGAGATCAACGGTGTCAACAGATTGGATACAAGCGAGTTGATGAGCACCCCAAATGAAGCACCAACGACCACTCCGACCGCCAAATCAACTGACTTGCCTTGCAGAACAAAGTCCCGAAATTCTTTAAACATGCTTTGACGCCCTCCTGCTTCCCGTCATTGCGAGGAACGAAGCAACCTAGTCCGACACTTTACCCAATAAGATGTATGTTGTCGATCGATTCAAATCGCTCAAACATGCGGGTTGGTCTGCGGCTTCGCCGCAGGTGGATCCTCACGGTCGCTGCGCTCCCTCAGGATGACGAAGCACTACTCCGTCTCCAACTTCTTCGGCAATGCGCTGCGCCGAGTCGTACAACTCTGGAGCATCGATACGATCAGCCATCAATCTCAAGGACTGATCGGGACCATGCCAAGCCAGATCTGGCACACGCACATCAACTGCCTCTGGCACGTCGGTTCGCACAGTGGCAATGTCCTTGAAGAGCAACGCACCTGCGTAGTTCTCCGCCAGATTGGTAGCCAATGTTACTGCCCGACCGGGCGAGATGTCCGTGCCCTCCCACTCGCTTGACTGCTTTGGAATCTCTTCTATGTGCTGGTAGCGAGCAAGGACTCGAGCGGCCGATTTCGCACCCCAACCTTGAATCCCGGGAAATCCATCGGCCGAGTCACCAACGAGGCCCAAATAGTCTGCGATCGATTCGGGCCCAACTCCCCACTTGGTCACGACTCCCGAAGCGTCAGTGACTTCATCTTTGCGCCGATCATAAAGAACAACTTGGTCGCCAACAACACATTGGGAAAAGTCTTTGTCGAGCGAGGCGATGCGGATTTGATCACCCGGAGCGACTTGACGGCTCAAAGCATCGGCGGTCGTGGCAAGGGCATCATCCGCTTCGAAGTCCACCATCGGCCAAAGGGTGACCCCCAAGGCACGCAAGCATTCTTCGTAGAGTTTGAATTGGACAAGCAGGCTTGGATCGACCCCGGCGCTTGACTTATAAGTCGGCCACATTTCGTTGCGAAACGACTCGATAACGTGATCGGTAGCTACCCCGAGATGGGTAGCACCCTCGTCGATAAAGCGCAAGAGGCCCCGTACGGCCGCTCGCAGCGCACCCACTTCCAGGCCCTCCGAATTCCGATGCGAAGGCACCGCAAAAAAGTATCGAAACAGCTCGTAAGTGCCATCGACTAGATAGATTTCCATTCGCACACTTTAGTGCCACCAGCCCGGAACAGAGCCACCTGATTCGCCCCCACCAAAAGGCTGAAATTTACCTGAGAACTGCTAACCTCTAGCGCCTAGGCGACCGTTGGAGTCACCCTCGTCATTGCGAGCCCTGGGCTTTGACAGGGCGTGGGAATCCAGACTTCAAATATTGTGCGAGCGTAGCGAGCACGACGTTATCAGCACGTCGATCAGTTTCGAATTGCTCGCTACGCTCGCAACACAGTAGAGCCTGGATTGCTTCGTCGCCCCAGAGCGGGCTCCTCGCAATGACAACACACACGCCAAATACGGAGGAAAGTAAATGTTTTTTGCCGCTGAAGGTGGCTATCAAGAGTTCACGTTCACAAGCACCGAATGGTTCTGGCTGTTTTTCGCAGCGGCAACTGCACTCCTGGCGATTTGTGTGGGCTTTGTCCTCATGAAGGGTGTCCTCGCGCAAGACCAGGGCACGCCGAAGATGATAGAGATCGCCAAGGCAATTCAAGAAGGCGCTATGGCCTATTTGAAACGCCAATTCAAGACGATTGCTGTGATTCTCATACCCTTGGCGGCGATCGTCTTCTTTACTTCGACTTCGATCAATCGGCCCGATGGTTCGCTGGCCCTTAGTTTTGCCGCTTCCGGCTTGTGGCGCACCTTGGCGTTCATTGCTGGCTGCGTAATGTCTGGCCTGACCGGATTTATCGGAATGAGCCTGGCCGTACGGGGTAACGTGCGTACTGCAGCGGCAGCCAAAACTGGCTCATTGCCGGCTGCACTCAAGGTGGCATTTCGCACCGGTGGCATCGCCGGCATGTTCACGGTCGGGTTGGGCCTGATTGGCGCCACCATCATCATCATGCTCTTTCAAAACACCTCTTCTGCGATCCTGATCGGCTTTGGCTTTGGTGGGTCTCTACTGGCTCTCTTCCTGCGCGTCGGCGGCGGAATTTTTACGAAAGCAGCTGATGTCGGCGCTGACTTGGTCGGCAAGATCGAAGCAGGAATCCCTGAGGACGATCCCCGCAACCCGGCAACTATCGCCGATAACGTGGGTGACAACGTGGGTGACTGCGCCGGTATGGCCTCAGACCTCTTCGAGTCATACGAAGTCACGCTGGTTGCCTCGATCATTCTTGGAGTTGCAGCCTTCAATTCGATTGGCGCAAACCCCGCTCTGGGATTGATATTCCCTCTCGTAGCTAGGGCGATCGGCGTGCTGGCCTCGATCGTGGGCATTTACGCCGTAAGGGCCAAGCCAAGTGACAAATCTGCAATGAAACCGATCAACCGTGGTTTCCTCACGGCCAGCATCCTCACCGTAATCGGTACTTTCTTCGTCACCTACTTCTATGTCGGTAACACTCACGGCAACGAGGGCTGGAAGCTCTTCGCCGCAGTGGTCATAGGCCTCATGCTCGCCCAAGGGACAAGCCGGATCACCGAATACTTCACTTCTACGCACTTTTCGCCGGTCAAAGAAATCGCCGAAGCGACCCGGACCGGCCCCGCCACCACAGTCCTCGCCGGTATTAGCTCGGGACTCGAGTCTTCTGTCTATGCCATTCTGGCCATCGCCATCGCCATCGGTGCAGCAGTCAGTTTCGGTGGCGGCAACCTGATGTTCTCCCTGTATCTGGTCGCTTTGGTCGGCATGGGAATGCTCGCTACTACTGGAGTTGTGGTCTCCGAAGACACCTTTGGCCCGGTTGTCGACAACGCTGCTGGCATCGCCGAAATGTCAGGCGAATTCAAGGGCGAGCCTGAGCGGATCATGGTTAGCCTCGACGCCGTCGGCAACACCACGAAAGCTGTCACCAAAGGGTTCGCTATCGGCTCGGCTGTAATCGCCGCTGTCGCCCTATTTGCGTCCTATGTAGAAACCATTGGAGCCGAACTCGGCATTCACGAAACAGGCACCAAGCTGTTCCAGAATGCCCTCACGGCGATCAACGTCTCAGAGCCACTCACATTCATCGGGTTGCTGGTAGGTGGATCCATCGCCTTCCTCTTCAGTGCGTTAGCCATTCGGGCCGTCAGTCGCACGGCCGCCGTTGTCGTTCAAGAGGTGAGACGCCAGTTCCGTGAGAAACCCGGCATCATGACCGGCGCTGATCGGCCAGACTACGGGCCTGTCATCGACATTTGCACCACGGCGTCGCTGCGTGAGTTGGCCACACCCGCTCTCTTGGCTGTGCTGTCGCCGGCAATCATCGGCTTCGGCATCAACTATCAGGCCCTGGGTGCCTTCTTGGTAGCAGTAATTTTGACTGGCCAGCTGATGGCTAACTTCTTGTCGAACTCTGGTGGCGCTTGGGACAACGCCAAGAAATATATTGAGGATGGCCATGAAGGCGGCAAGGGTTCCGAAGCGCATAAGGCCGCTGTTATTGGTGACACGATCGGTGACCCGTTCAAAGACACCGCCGGCCCCGCCCTCAACCCGCTCATCAAAGTGATGAACCTTGTCTCGCTTTTGCTGTTGCCGGCGATCATCTCTTTGAAGGACAATCCAGGTGCGCGGTATTCTATTGCCATCGTTTCCCTTGTCATACTTGCTGGCGCTGTCGCCTTCTCAAAGCGTAAGTCGACGTCGATGCTCGATGAAGCACCACCGGCATCCGCTGCCAAGCCACCAGCCCCAACCGCAGCGGTCGGCGCTAACTCTTAGGACACTCGGCTCACACATCACAGAACAAAAGGACAACATGGCTACCAAAACAACCGCTACCAAGAACGATGTGCTGGCCAGCGCCCGAGATAACTTTCGCAAGTACCAGGAGACGCTCGCGGATCTGGTTCGGATCCCGAGCGTGAGTGCGCCTGATTTCGATATCAAGCATGTGATTGAGAGCGCCGACGCCTGCGTCGAAATTCTCAATCACGCCGGGCTCGAGAACGTTCGCCAGGTGTCGATTGACGACTCGCACCCCAGTGTTATCGGTGAATGGGCTCACCAACCAGGCAAGCCGACTGTGCTCCTATACGCTCACCATGACGTGCAGCCGCCGGGAGTTGCGGAGCGGTGGTTGTCTGACCCGTTCGACCCGGTCGTGCGGGACGGGCGTATGTATGGTCGTGGATCCGCCGACGACAAGGCCGGTGCCATCGCCCACGCGGCAACGATTCGGGCCTGGCTAGACACCGCCGGTGAACTGCCGGTAAACGTCAAGGTAATTATTGAGGGCGAGGAAGAGATTGGCTCGCCCAACCTAGAAGCGCTGCTGCACCGCCACTCCCACGAGTTGCGCTCAGACGTGATGGTATTGGCCGACGCGATGAACTGGTCGGCTGGCGTGCCGTCGATAACTTGTTCGTTGCGTGGCATAACCGAAGCCACCGTGACCCTGCGTAGTCTTGGTAATCCTGCTCACAGCGGCCTGGCCGGCGGAGTCGTACCAGATCCGGTCATGGGTATGGCCAAACTCTTGTCCACTCTCACCGATGAGCATGGCGATATTGCCGTCGAGGATTTTTGGGCTGACGTGCGCAAGCCATCCGAAAATGAGCTCACTCGACTACGGGCTCTGCCCGAGGCCAACGATACGTTCCGGGCCGACTTTGACGTGCAAGAGGGTGTTTCTCTCTGTGGCGACCCAGGTTCTCACTTGCTCGAGCGTCTCTGGTATCGGCCATCTTTAACCGTGATTGGCTTCGATTCGCACCCAATTGTTGGCTCTTCGAATCAGATTGTGGCTGCTTGCTCAGCCCGGATCAGTGTGCGCCTAGCCCCTGGCCAAGACCCAGAAAAGGCCATCAAGCGCCTGGAAACGCATTTGCGCAGCCACATTCCCTGGAACTTGAAGTTCGAGTTTGTCCCTTGGACAGGAGTGCCTGCCTGGTTCGTAGACCCCGAAGGCCCAGCATTTGAAGCCGCCGAAGAAGCCTTTACGGCCGGCTTTGGCCGTGAGCCCGTCTACATGGGAATGGGCGGATCAATTCCCTTCGCCGGCCCGTTCGCAGCAGCCTTCGGTGGAGTCCCTACCCTGTTGGTTGCAGCGGCCGATCCGACCAGTCGCATCCACAGCGAAAACGAGAGCGTCGAGCTCGAAGACGTCCTCAAGCTAATCGAGAGCGAAATTCACTTCCTCGACAAGGTCTCGACCTCCGTCATTGCGAGCCCTGGGCTCTGACAGGGCGTGGCAACCTAGATGAGTAGTTCCAAGGGACGTCACCACGATCGTCATTGCGAGCCCTGGGCTCTGGCAGGGCGTGGCAATCCAGGCTTTACAGTGTTGCGACGCGAAGCGAGCAATTCAAATGGATCGAGTCTTCGGGTGGATCTGTGGCTTCGCCCCAGGTGGATCCTCACGCCCTGGCTAGCGCCAGGGCTCAGGATGACGGAGGAGTGTGGCTAGCGCCAGGGCTCAGGATGACGGGAGGACTCAGTCGTGGTCGGAGGCCCAGAGAACTTTGGCTTGGTCGAGGGTGAAGATTGAGTCGTGCGGCAGGTAACGAAAATGGTGGTGCAGGGCCCACTGCGACACGGCGGGGTCAGATCCGAGGCGGCGCAATAAACGTTGCCCAGTCCACGGATGCAACCAGTAGGCAGCAAATTTCTCGCGCCATGACCGGGCAGGCAGATGCAGCTCGTTCGTGTCGATGACTGCGTCCCAGCGCTTTTGCATCCAATGAGTTGAGGTGAGCGGAAATACCTGTTTCGCGATCGTGGCCACCGCTCGCCCCGGCGTGTTGAGCTCGCAGTCAATTTTGCCAATATCGTGCAAGACTCCGGCCCGACCAACCATGGCACTGTCAGTCAACTGGAAGGAGCGTTTACCGACACCGGCACCATGACGTTGATCCGCCAAGCACTGCGCGAAGAAGACTTGCTGTTCCTGCTCGGTGAGCACGGACTTTACCCAAGCGTCGGATCTAGATGATAGATGTGTGCGCCGCAGAGAGCGGAAAAACCGATCAGCCAAATGGCGCCATTTAGACCTGCGTCCCTTGTATCCCCACACAGGCGGACTGGGCGGATACTGCTCACGTTCTAGGGGCTCAGTGAAATGCATTGCCACGTTCCCCGGGTAATGACCTGAGCTCATGCCTTGGCGGCAGCAGCATCAGTGACACACAGCGTTGCCGAAGGTAAAAACTCGAGGCGCTCGGTAGAGATATCGTCGCCGCACACACGACATTTCCCGTACGTTCCGGTGTCAATCCTGCTCAGAGCAGCCACGACATTTTCAAGACGATCCCGGACTGTGCGGCTCAAAGCCAGTAACTCACCCTTTTCAGCAGCAACCGAGCCTGAGTCGGCGAAACCCTCATCAGCCCCAATGTTGGCAGCCCCGCCACTCATATCAAAGCCAAGCTCGTTGAGGCGTCGGATTAATCCGTCTCGTTCTGTTTCCAATTCGGTACGCAGTATGGCGAGATCAACCATCGGTTGCTCCTTAATGCCGACATAGGCCGCTGTCAAAATCTACTCCATCGATACTGCCAGCATGACCATCACTCAAAGCCCGTCGGACTGACCTGGGTGTCCCTAGTCTGACTCCGTAATACGTGCCCGAGGATGGGTCGCCAAATACACATCTTGCAAATGGCGCTGGCTAACTCGCGTATATATCTGGGTAGTTGTAATACTACTGTGCCCGAGGAGCTCCTGCACGACCCTGATGTCTGCGCCGTGTTCGAGCATGTGGGTAGCACACGAATGTCGCAACACATGAGGACTCACTGCCCTTTGCAGGCCAACGCTAGTTGCGTGCCGCTTGAGAATCTGCCAACAGCCCTGGCGAGTAAGACGGCCCCCTCGCATATTCAAGACCAAGGCTCCGGTAGCAGACGAGCCTCCAGTTGGCTCGAGTAACTGCGGCCGGGCCCGCACCAAGTATTGGTCCAATGCCAGAAATGCCTCCTTGCCCACAGGCAACATCCGTTCTTTGCGACCTTTGCCGAAACAGCGCAAAAGCCTTTCGTCCAAGTCAATGTCACTCACATCGAGGCCGACCAGTTCGGAAATACGCATGCCGGTGCCGTACAGAAGCTCAAGGATGAGACGATCTCGCAAGTCTTGGGGTCTCTCGCCGCCAACTGCATTCAGCAGCCGCAAGACCTGCTCTTCTGTGAGTGCCTTCGGAAGCGACTGGGGTAGTTTCGGCGGGATCAACAAGTCAGCCGGATTCAACGCCAGGAATCCCTCCTCGACGCAGAATGCATGGAACCCTCGAACCGCGCTCATGGCCCGAGCAACACTCTTTGCTCCAAGCGCCGGCGATTCCGGACTATCACTCGAAAGATCCTGCACGAAACCGGAGATATTGTCGCTGCTGATTTCGTCGGGGGCGATGCCGTGTTGTTGACAATAGGCAACATACCTGCGCAGGTCCCGTGAATAGGCCGCAATGGTATTGCCTGCCATTCCCCGCTCAATCGAAAGCCAATCGAGGTAGTGGCGCACCAATCGATCCAAAGTAAATTCCGATGTCGTTGGATCCATCGCAACCTCGCTGCCACGTGCAATCTATGCCCCTCTGTCATTACGGGGAAGGCGTCGCTGCATACGAGACTAGCCTGCGTCAGCAGCTGACATCGGGTTAGCCAGCTGGGCGGATTCGCCAGGCCGCGTCTGTTTGAGTCGTCACAAATATGTGATCAATATTGTTTGCGAGGGTGTCAATCTTGACCCACTGACTGACAACATTGTTGGCCTCATTCGCTTCTCTTACCCCACCGGCATTGTACGCATCGTAGAAGTATTCCACCCTCGGAGGTTGTACCTCGGTGGCCTGCTGTTGCTGCTGTTGTTGTGTATGGCTAAGGGTATGGGCAAATAGTTGGTATGCAGCTTCTATAGCGAGCCGCTGGATAGCCCACATGGTCCGGTGACTGTTGTTGAAGGCCCCAGCACCCCAGTTGCCGGTGTGAATCTTGATCGGCTTACCGTCGGTGTGCTGAGCCAACATGGCATTGTAAAATCCACGGGTTGCCAGAACGGTCATGTCTTCGATGTCCTGGCGACTATAAGTTTGGCCCGCCTGATAAGCCTTAGCGGCCATACAAATTTGATAAATGTCAGGTGGGTTGGCTCTCACTCTGAGATAGTCGGACGGGTTGAAATTGGCAACACTGCCAAGACTGCCTCCGTAAACTGCCCGCTCGTTGGCAATATCGAAAATCAGCGGAAACTTGATAACGACCGGCCATTTGTCAAGGTTCTTCAAAGACACTCGACGCGCGAAGCTAGTGCCGTTGTGCTGGCTCCCGACTACGGCGGCCATCCAGGGCAGGAATGTGCCCTTTTTCATCATTAGCTCTTCTTGCACATTTCCAGTACCTAAAGCCCCACCGCCGATACTGCGAGCGGCAAAGTCGACGTTGGCGTCGTCATTTTCTTCCGGATATGGTCGACCCCTCAACTGATAATTGATGTTGCCGAAATTTGCATCCTGATCATTTCCAACACGTGCCGCAAAGTCCGCCGGAGACTGAAAGGGGCTCACGTATAGATACCCTGGTTGCGCACTCAAAATAACGTGCTTCGGCACCCAATTGGGCTGAAAAACTCGCACTCTCGTGCCGGCGATTTTCTGCTCATAATTGGCTTCTGCTTGGCGCACATGTTCTTCCAAGAGAGCCTTGTAGTTTTCTTGTCCGGGCTGGAATGGATGCGCTGCCATGTACTTGCGGATCGAGTGACCATAAGCGCCTGCACTGCCTGACGGATAGGTGAAATCATGGGACTCCCCGACGGCTTCCGCACCCTGAAGCGGATAGGCCAATCCCCCCAGCACTAAACACACGACCAGCGATAGCGCAACCGAAAAACGATGTTTCATTCGGCTTATCGAAATGACATTTCTCACTCGCTGCAAATCCATCTTTGTCTTCTCCGAGTCTCGACTAGAACAATTCGTCAAGTCCTATCACCAAATCC
>JBCKKC010000014.1:0-33702 GCA_038904395.1 Acidimicrobiia bacterium
TCGAATGTCTCAACGCATTATGGCAGAGAGGGGTTGATGGCTACTCGTGTGCAGCAACAGTCTCTAGCGCATCAGATCCACGACGAATTGCGAAGATTTGTCGGAGCTCTTGTCGTCGTCATTAGAAAGATGAAGCCAATATTACTTGTTGGAGTCCTATCGATTGGCGGGCTCTCGGCCTGTCAAACAAGCAAGGTGCAGCAACGGTCTGGTCAAGCGCAGAGCGAGCTAAGTTGCCCCGATCCGGGCGACGCCACGCCACCAACGGCGTCAGGGTCCCTATATTGGGCAAATGCTAACCGTGACATTACGGAAACACCCATAAGAAGCATGATAATGAATGTCAAGAATTGCACAGACCTAGAGCTCAAGTTGGTGGGCCAAGAGCTGCGGCACGGACAATGGATGACGAATCTATCCTTTGACCCACCGGTAAGTGCTACTGACGTGTATATCAAGAGGGACTTGTCTGATAGCTTTCAGGAAATTACCATACGCCCTGGTGAAGTGAAGATGGTCGGTATCGAAAACCGCCCCGGCGGTGATCCGGAACCGACCAAGACCACCTCCTCAGGCATCTCGGAAAAATACGACGCCGAAGGTTCCTTCAATGCGTGTGTTGCAGATTCAAATGAGTGCGATAGGGGCCAGCGTGGCCATATCGCCGGTTTTCGGCTACTTAATCCCAAAGAAGGTGTGAACAAGGTAAATTGTGGCTCAGACTCAGACAAATTGAGGGTTGAGTGTGATACTTCGCCTGGTAAGCATGCTTATGGGAAACTCGTGCTGAGGCCAAAGTGATGCACCACCTCCCCTAGATCCCAATGCCAGACATTCGTCAGAGGATTCGGATTCGCTCGTAATTACGGACGGGGCGGTCAACGTTGGCTAGGTTCTGTTGGCCAGTTCGTTGTGTCAAACCGGTACTATTGCCGTGTAAGCGAGCGAGTATTGCACGTGCAGCCCCCTGGCGTAGTGGATGGATCTTCGAAAATGGTTGGCGTGGTTTGTGGAGGACCTTCTGCGGATTTGGTTTGCGTATCAGCCCGGGCTTCTGAATCGTTGTGTATAGTGTGTGTATGGCTAGAGTGAATGTGTACCTTCCAGACGAATTGGCTGCCCGTGCTCGCAAGGCTGACCTAAACATTTCTTCTATCACGCAGCAAGCACTGCGCAGGGAATTGCTTGCTCTGAAGACCGATGAGTGGCTCAAGGGAGTTGCCGCTCTGGCGCCAATGTCCGTTAGCCATGAGACGGCGCTAGCCGCATTGCGTGCGGCAAGGGACGAATTCAATGGCTGACTCGGTAGTGCTTGACGCTTCCGCAGCGGTAGACCTTCTCCTCGGAAATGAATTGGCATCTGCCGTATCGGAACGCCTTGCTGGCCATATGCTCCAAGCCCCTGCACATTTTGATGCCGAGGTTCTGCCGGCTTTGGCAAGACTACATCGGGCTAAGGAAGTCACTGCCGCTAAAGTAGGAGTCTTACTTGAATGGCTCGAAGAATTGCCTCTACAGCGGTCTGCGATTGCACCACTCTTGCATGGTGCATGGAAGCGCCGACACAATTTGAGTGTCTTGGATGCCTTATACGTGGAGCTGGCTGCACAGCAAGACACCGTGGTTGTGACTACTGATCGTCGTTTGGCTTCCGCAGCGAGAGGTCTGGCTGACCTCGTCGGCCTTTCAAGCGAGCATTGAGAATTCGTGGCGAGTTGGCGGGTGAAAGTGATTAGGATTGGTTCTTATGCAAGCTGTAATTAAAACTGGTGGAAAACAATATCGTGTCAGCGAAGGCGACGTACTTGACGTTGAGTTAGTTGAAGCTGCTCCGGGGGACGAATTCGAACTCGATCCGCTCATGGTTTTTGACGGTGGCGATCTGGTGCGAGGCGAGGGCAAAGTCAAAGCCCGTTGTGTTGAAGAACGCAAAGCCCGCAAGATTGTCGTCTTCAAATACAAGCCCAAAACTGGCTACCGCAAGAAGAACGGCCATCGCCAACGCCAAAGCCGTATTGAGATCCTCAAAATCTCTAAGTAATATGTGACCTTACGGTCCCTCACTAAATTTCCATAGTTTAGAATTGCTTTGAAAGGGCTGTTCTCATGTCAAAGAAAAAAGGCGGGTCATCAACCCGTAATGGTCGCGATTCACAAGCTCAACGACTAGGCATTAAAGCCTACGGTGGCCAAGTCGTGCATGCCGGAACGATCATTGTGCGCCAACGCGGCACCAAGATTCATCCTGGTGTTAACGTTGGACGCGGCGGCGACGACACTCTCTTCGCCAAAGTTAATGGCTCAATTCGCTTTCAACAATCCCGTCGACACTACGTCCACATCGATCCAGTCGCCGCTGGCTAAGCGCGTTGGCATTAGCCTCCGTTATTGTGAGGGGCTTCCAGCGTGCGGCTAAGTCGCTATCAACCTACATATTGGATCTATTTTGAATTGCTCGCTGCGCTCACAAGGCAGTAAAGCCTGGATTGCTTCGACGCTTCGCTTTCCTCGCAATGACGAAAAGGGCCTGCTCGCAGTCCTGTGCCTGGGAGACGTAAATGGTCACCTATTGTTAGAACAATATGTTTATTGATGAGGCTCAGATCAATGTTAAGGGTGGCGATGGCGGAGCCGGCGCTGTAGCGTTTCTACGTGAGGCTAGGCGTCCAAAGGGCGGTCCGGCGGGTGGAGACGGGGGCAAAGGTGGCGATGTGATCCTGAAGGCCGACCCTCGAGTCGCCACGCTTGTCCGTTTTGTGCACGAGATTCACTACAAAGGGGAATCTGGCAAGCACGGGGCCGGCCGGAATATGCATGGGCATTGGGGTGAAGATCTTGTTGTCCCAGTCCCGCTTGGAACTACCGTACGTTCGCTTGATGGGGGACTTCTCGCCGACTTAATTAATCCCGGCGATTCTTTTGTCGCTGCTCAGGGGGGTAGGGGAGGCCGAGGTAATGCTCGGTTCTTGTCGAACGCCCGCCGAGCGCCCGCTTTTGCCGAACAAGGTGAGTACGGCCAAGAATATTGGATGAGTCTCGAGTTGCGCTTGCTGGCCGATGTTGCGCTCGTCGGATATCCCAATGCGGGCAAGTCGACGTTTATTTCTGCAGTTTCTGCTGCCAAGCCCAAGATCGCCGACTATCCCTTCACAACACTTACGCCGCATCTGGGTGTTGCTGTCTATGACGAAGAAGAGGTCGTCCTTGCTGACATTCCCGGCCTGATCGAGGGGGCGGCCGAAGGCAAAGGGCTTGGCCACCAATTCTTGCGCCACATCGAGCGGGCTCGTGTGCTCTTGGTGCTGTTGGATCCGTTTAATCACGAGGCCGATTTGGCTACACAATTCGATGTGCTGTTGCGTGAGTTGGGTCAGTATAAGCCGGACCTTCTGCGGCGGCCACGTCTCGTTGCCATCACTAAGATGGACAGCGTACCGAACCCCGGCGAGCTCCTCGAAAGCGTAAAAGTTGAGCCAGTACCGGAAGCAATCTCTGCTGTGTCGGGTATGGGCATGTCACATGTGATGGGCGAGCTTACCCGACTCGTGACCGAGGCCCGAGGGCGCGAAGAGCCCGAAATCGGCTTTGTGGTCCATCGTCCCGAGTTCAAGGGCGTTGCTGTGGCCAAGGACGGCGACGGTTGGCGCATTGAGGGGCCAGAACCATTGCGGGCGGTTGCCCTTTCTGACGTCACCGACCGTGATGCTCTCGCTTATCTACAGGATCGTTTGCGGGGGCTAGGCATCGAAGCGGCCCTGAGAGACGCCGGTGCGATCGAGGGTGATGAGGTACATATCGGGGACTTTACCTTCGAGTATGTGCCTGATGCCGAAGCGGTGGCTAGTTCACGGATTCCAACTAATAAACGTTTAGCTGGGGCCGGTCGCAAGCGTGGTCAAAGGCGCAACACGCCGCCGGGGACGCCCTGATGAGGCCTGCCTCTCGGGTGGGCCAAGCCACGGAAAAGGGTACGGAACCGCTTACGCTCGTGGTGAAGATCGGTAGTAGTTTCATCACTCACCCGGATGGTTCGCTTGACACTAGCGCCGTTGATGGTATGTGTGATCAGGTTGCCACTTGTATTGACCAAGGTGCCCGAATCGTTCTAGTCACGAGCGGGGCGATGGCAGCCGGGCTCCCGCACCTCGCTCGCACACGTCGGCCTAGCGACCTTGCCGATATGCAAGCGGTGGCATCGGTTGGTCAGGTGCATTTGATGCGAGCCTATGAGCAACCGTTGGCCCGCCACGGCCTTGTTGTCGGCCAACTTCTTCTCACCAAACACGATTTTCATCGGCGCAGTCAGTATTTACATGCTCGGGCCACGTTGAAACGACTGCTTGAAATTGGGGTTGTGCCTGTCATAAACGAGAACGACACTATCGCTGTTGACGAACTTCGCTTCGGCGAAAATGATCGACTGGCAGCCTTGGTGGCGCACTTGATTTGGGCGGATGCCCTCGTGCTGCTGACCGACCAGCCCGGACTGTTCTCAGCTGACCCGAGACTCGTCACGAATGCCACCCTGATTGAAGAGGTGCATGAGATTGATGCTCAGCTCGAAGCGACCGCCGGCGACAGCGCTGGACCGCTTGGCTCCGGTGGAATGGCATCGAAACTCGCCGCGGCCAAGATAGCCAGCTGGTCGGGAGTGACTTCAGTCATAGCGGATGCTAAGCGTCCCAATGTTTTGGTCGACGTGCTGGCCCGAGTGGCCGCTCTGGCCGAGGAATCGTCTATTCAAACGGAATCTGGCGTGCAGTCGGAGTCCGCCAAGGCCGAGGCGGTGTCAAGGCAAGCAGATGATCCTCGACTGGGCACAATTATCAAGGCACGTGAACGGCGGCTGTCATCCCGCAAACTCTGGATCGCGTTCGGGCAAGCCTCCGCCGGTCACATACTGATTGACCCGGGAGCAGTTGCCGCCATCACCGACTCGGGGTCGTCGTTGCTCGCGGTGGGAGTTGTTGATACGGCCGGACATTTCCGCCAGGGAGACGCCGTCGAGATCTGCGATAATGACGGGCAGCCGATTGCCAAGGGAATCACCAGCATGGATCGCAAAGATCTCGACGTGTCTAAGAATCAACGGGGGGCGCCAACCCCGATAGTGGTACATCGCGACAACATGGTGGTGTTGCGGTGATTGGTGTGCAAACCCGGCGGGCAGCTCGGGAGCTGGCCCAGGTCCCTCTCCGCAAGCGCCTCGAAGCGTGCCAAAGCTTTGGTGTCCACCGTGAGCTGGACGCTGACCCAATTGGGGCCGTGGTTCGAGGGGCGCGCACGCCCGATGGGGTAGATGTCATCGTCCAAACAGTGCCCATCGGCGTGGTTGGTCTCTCGTCAGCGGACCATGACCAGATTGCTGATTGTCTTATCGCTGGCAACGCCGTGGTGGTGGCAGGAGCACAGCCTCAGGTTGCAGAGATTAGTCATGCTCTGGCCAAGAATGGCTTGCCGCCAGATGCAATTGTGTCTGTGCCGCATTTGCCCAGCACCGAACTTGACGCCGTATCGCATGAAGGGGAATGGTTCTTCGCGCAGCGTGAGGGTGGCCACACGCATGTGTACATCGATGCTCACGCCGACCGTCACTTCGCCATTTATCTGGCCGTCAATGCGATCTCGCACAAGGCTGCCGACTCGCTGGTGGTTCATAAAGACTTTGCCCGCGATACCCTCGATGACATCCGCCAGGTCATGGACAACCTTCATGAGAACCCCGAGATAATCGTTGCTGACTCAGATTCCGAGGCCATCGACATTCTTGATTCTCGCTCGAACGGCACTGTCGAGACGATCGTGAGTAGCAACATCAAGGTAGTTCACTCGATGAGCCGTGCCATAGACGCGGCCGTGATCGCCGCAAACGTTTCGCCGGCATTTGCAACCATTGACATGCAAGAACGCCAACTCGTTGGATATACCCGCACACGCACCACCCTCATAGGCGATGGCCACACCAAATCTCTCGATGATCTGGCCCTTCAGGGTGACCGCGGTATCGCCGGTTCGATGTGAAGGCCAGTTGAGAAGGATCTCGTGGAGCGCACCCATTCAATATGGCTCGAACATGCGGGTGGCCTACGGCTTCGCCGTAGGTGGATCCTCACGGTCGCTGCGCTCCCTCAGGATGACGAACGGGGAATGGCTGGCACCAGGGGCTCAGGATGACGAGAGGGCTGAATGATTACGATGGAGCGCCTCGGGCTTTTCGGCGGCACGTTTGACCCGCCCCACAACGGACATATTTTTGTAGCACAGTCGGCTCTCGACCAGGCCCAACTGGATTGGGTGCTTTTTGTGGTGGCTGGCCAGCCCTGGCAAAAAGTGGGCAAGCAAGAAGTATCGCCAGCTGAGGACCGGTGCCACATGACTAGCCTCTTGATTCAGTCCTATGCGCGCATGAGCCTGAGCCGGGCTGAAGTTGACCGGTCAGGGCCCTCTTTTACGATCGATACACTTGAAGAGATGAGTGGGGAGGATCGGGAAGTGTTTTTGATTGTGGGTGCCGATGCCGCTGCAGGGATTCCCAGTTGGCACCGCGCCTCAGAAGTCGTCTCGGCTTCTCACCTTCTAATTGCCCCCAGGCCAGACTGCGCCGAGGATTTTCGTGAGCTCGGGACGCTTGGCGCGCAATACACGATGCTTGACATGGCCCCGGTCGACCTTTCGTCGAGGGAGATTCGTAGGCGTTGCGCCGGGGGCGAAAGCATCGACCATCTCGTACCTGCGCCCATTGGTGATTACATCAAGGAGCGGGGACTCTATGGTTCGCCATGATGGACGCCTCAAACCACCATTCGTAAAGGCGACTTCGAAAGGCACGGGTGGCGCTGGCGTCCCTCCGGCCCCATCTCGGGGGTCCGCCGGGTCGGCTGCCAAGACCGGGCTGGTGACCACAGTCGGGCCGACGAGCGAATCTGATATCGGCTTTGATCATCCCGATCCGTTTGAAAACTATGTTCCGCCAGCGATGCTGCCACTTGATGATGTGGCACTCGGTCACGGCACATCACTCGAGGACTCAGGTTGGATTGAAGCCGGCGTTCCGGCATCAAGGACAACCTCGACCCAGGTAGCGGAATCGCCCCAGCCCCCGTCAGCGTCCCCATCCCGGTCCATGCCTCCGCCATCGCCCACCCTCTCGCCGGTTGGCCATCCGGATGCTGAATCGCCGTCTCAGGCCGCGCGTGTCATGCAGGGCCTCGTCCGGGCGGGGTCGAGGTTGAGCCCATCGAGTGTGTGGAGATTCATTGGCAATCTGGGTTTGGCCGAGAAGCTAATGCTGGTCTTGGCTATCGCCATGATTCTTGGCCTCGTGGCGGTCTATCTTGTGGTTGACCCGGGCGGGTCGACAGCTAAGCCTCACGTACAGCCCGAGATGAAGCCCGCACCTCCCGCCGATGGGCAGTCTTTGCTTTTTATGGTGTCAGACTCTCAGGGGCACCCCAACTCGTTCACGCTATTTGTGCATCAGGACCGTTCTGATCAGGTAGTTTCCCTTCCGGGCTCGCTATTGGCAGAAGTTCCAACGCGAGGAGTGGTGCCCCTGTCACGAGGAGGCGACGATCCGTCGTTGCTGTCGTTGGCGGTAGCGAACAGCCTTCGGGTGCGGGTAGACCGTTGGATAAGCATGAGTAGCAGTGACTTCCAGTCCATTCTCGGCCAACTAGAGCCGCTGGTTGTCGATGTATCCCACCCTGTCATCATTGGGTCGACCCCCGGGACGGGCACGCCCTTGCCCCTGGCATCGGGCAAGCAGGAAATGACAGCTGCAACCGTGATGCAATATCTGGCTGCCACATCGTCGGGTGGAGAGTTAGCTCGGATGGCTCAACAGGGCGACGTTTGGAAGGCCGTGTTGGCCGTGCTGGGCCAGAGTCCTAGCAGGATGCGATATCTGTTGGCAGGCAATAGCCATATATCGGCATCGGGACAGGATGGACCGGGAGCGGCCGCAATCCTTGCAAACGTGGCGACAGCTTCACAAGATGTGAGCTACTCGGCAGCGCCCGTCCGGGTCGGTCCAACAATTGGTGACCAAGTCACCTTTGAGATCGATTCCGGAGAGCTGACCCGATTCGGCAGCGAATTTCCCAAGCGAATGGTCTTGGCCCAAAACCGAACGAGCGTCGAATTGGTCGGCGACAACCGTAGGCGGATCAGCTCCCTTGCTGTCCGAATCGACCAGAGCCAGTTCAAAGTAGTCGCATCGGCAAGTCAAGTGCCGTCAACAGCGGTGCCGGGTGCCGTGGCGCCCCCGCCAGGGCCAGGCCAAACGCCGGCAGCCGGAGCAGTGCCGCTGATAGTAGTGAATGACACCAGTCGATATACCGATGCGAAAGCGCTGGCACACTCGCTGGGAGGTGCAAATATCGTGCCAGGCGCATCAGGCCCGACGACTATCAATGGCCTCACCCCCGACCTTTCCGTTCACGTTGGCACAGGTTGACCGCTGACCGTGGTTGTTACTGCCTGGGTTGTGTGGGAAAAGCACGATAAGATATAGAGTATTCGGGACTTAATAAGTGGAAAGTAGGTACCTTCCTGTGACGATGCTGCTGAGCTCAGTGGATGCAAAGACAAATGCGACAATCGCAGCAAAGGCAATGGATGACAAGAATGCGTCACATGTAGTGGTGTTGGACATTGGCGACTCGCTCGGTGTCGCTGACTATTTCGTGTTGGGTTCGGCGTCAAACGTCCGCCTGGTGAAAACACTCGTTGACAATGTCGATGAGCAGCTGTGCAGTGCCGAGCGAGAGCCGATCAGCCGCGAGGGTGTTGCTGAAGCGCAGTGGGCTGTGCTCGACTATGGCGACATTGTTGTGCACGTCTTTCTCGACGAAGTACGCTCCTTCTATGATTTAGAGCGCCTCTGGGGCGACGCCCCCCGGCTCGACTGGTAGTAAGGCTTGACCGCCCCTCGGCGCATATAATGTTTTCTGCTTGTTTTTTTATCCTTGCGTTACTGAGGAAAGTTCTTGACCCAAACAGTGTTGCCTGCTGAGAATGCTGAGCTAACAGCCAACTCCGAAAATCAGTCGAAATTTCATGTCCCCAAATTGGTGCGGGTGCTCGAAATCTTGCTGCGCCTGATCATCGTCTTTGCAGTGCCATTGCTGCTTGACCGGATTTTCTGGTGGGATGTTGTCTACTTCTGGTACGTGCACCAGCAGTTTGGAGCGGGCAGGCTGCCTTACGCTCAGTACCTATGGGAATTTCCGCCGCTTACTCTGATCCCCACCTTGATAGCTCCACTGCTCCCTCAAGGTGCATTCATTTTTGTCTTTGCGTTGATGATGGCAACGTTGGAGTATTCAACGCTCGAGATTCTACGCCGGTCACGACCTGCTCAGGCTGTCAAGATTGCGATCTTTTGGCATCTATTCCTGATATTGCTGGCGCCGATCGCATACTTCCGACTTGACTTCATCCCGGTCTTTTTTGCTGCAATCGTAATTGTGCGCTGGCAAGCGGGTGAAAACTCCTTTTGGGCCATCATCCTTGGCTTCGCTGCAAAATTGTGGCCGGCAGTACTGATTATCGGCGTGCTAATCAAGCGCAGATTTCGTGATGCGCTCTATGCAGTGTGCGGCATGGCTGGTGTTGTTTTGCTTTGGTATGCATATTCGCCTTCGGGGTTCACTGATTTTCTCAAGTATCGCAAGGGATCGGGGCTCCAGATTGAGAGCTTGTTTGGGGCGTTCAAACTTCTCGTCGGAGCCCCAGTGTCGCAGGCATCAGGGGCCATCGTCGTTGATGCTGGCGGTTGGGGCTGGGTTGATGCGGTGAGTTCTCTAGTCTGGCTCGCCATTGTTGTTGTCGTCTTGGTGGTGGCGATGAAGCGGGGAGGCGAACCGATCAGGTTGTGCGGTGGGCTCGTTACTTTGTCTTTATTGGCCTCTCATTTGTTGTCGCCGCAGTATCTCGTATGGTTGATGCCCTTTGTTGTCGTGGTTTGGGCCGATGGTAAATGGCGCTTAGGTGTCTTTAGCCTCGCGATTAGCCTTCTCACGGTTGCAGTCATTTTCGCCTATGGCCCATTGTTGTCGGGGAGCCTCTTTTGGCAGCTTGCGCTGATTGTGCGCAACCTATCTTTGCTGGCGTTGGGTACATGGCTCCTAGTGTTAGGTCTGCGATATGGTGCGAGGACTCCAGATAGTTCTCAAGCCATGGTTGTGCCAGCGACATGACCGCAGTTCTGAGCGAAGCCAGCTTGAATCCGAAAGCAAGACACTTATCGGGCCGGGCATGGTTCTGGACACTGGCAGTGTTGGGCCTGGTGGCGACAAGCCTGATTGCGGTTTCGGCTCCAGGTTATGCAACGCCCTCTGGCAGATTTTGGCGCCCTAGCCTCGTCCCAGGGCTGTCGCGGCATGTCAGTGTCCCGCATCTGGGCACGATTCTTTTCTATTTAGGTCTGGTTGGAATTTGTCTGCTTTGGTTGGCCCTCGTGAGAGCGGCTCATTTACGCACCCTGACCATTCGCCAGATCGTTTTTGTCTTTGCCTTGTGGTGCATTCCGATCCTGCTGGGGCCACCCCTCTTGAGTCAGGATATTTACAGTTATGTCGCCCAAGGAGAGATGAGCCTGAGGGGAATGGACCCATCAACGGCGCATGTGGCTGCTCTCGGTCCAGGAACGTTTAGATCGCTAGTTCCCCACATCTGGCGTCAGTCGCCAACACCATACGGTTCGTTGGCGTTCGTAGTATCGGCTGGAACCCTTTGGCTGGCAGGGCGCGATATTGTTGGCGCAGTTTTCTTGTGGCGCTTTGTGATCATGGCCTGTGTCGCTGGCCTTGGATATTGTATTTACGTGCTGGCTCGTCAGCTTCGGGTGCCTGTTGGGCCTGCGCTAGCGTTGGGCTTGGCAAATCCGATTGTGTTATTGCACCTTGTTGGTGGCGCGCATAACGATGCGTTGATGCTGGTCCTCCTTGTCGCTGCGCTGGCTCTTGCCTATCGGGGGAAACGTCCCTGGGGTATTTTTGTGGCGACTTTAGCCGCCGCCGTGAAGCTCACCGGGCTGGTGGCTGTTGTTCATATGGGTTGGAATTGGCTGTCGCCCGAACACGTGCCGTTTCGCAAGCGCGTATTGACTGCATCGCTAGCAGTGTTGGCGAGCGTCGCCATTCTGTTGGCTATTGCTGAACTGACCGGATTGGGTCGGGGCTGGTTAAGTTTGATCGACAGTTCGCAGCGTCTGCGTTCTACGTTTGCTCCTTCCACGACATTGGGCGTGCTATTTGCCCAAACGGCCCAGGTCATCAGCGGCGCTAGGGTGGATCTAGATACGTTCGTGGTTGTCTTTCGCTTGTTCGGCTTTGCCGCCATGGTGCTCATTGCCGTCGGTCTGTTGGTTCGAAGTCATGAAATTGGTGAAGTCAAGGCCATTGCCCTCACCTTTCTGGCGATTGCGGTCTTGGGTCCGGTGATTCATGGTTGGTATCTGGTGGCGGCTATCGTGTTGCTTGGCGTTGCAGGGGGCCCCAAATGGAAGCCGACGATCATCGTGCTTTCAATTGCCAGTGTTTTCTTCACATGTCCGGATGGTCAAATAGTTTTGACCGGCATGGGTCCCTACCGCGGTCTCGCCTCATTCACAGTTTTGGTTGTTGTTGTCACGGCGATCATGGTGTTGCGCTATGTTCCAGCGGCCGGCAGGGTCCTTGGCTTGGGCCCTGATGAGCGGACAGATTCGGAATTGTCGGTAGATTTGACCGCCGAAGCAATAAAATGAGACTCATTCTCATTTTGACTGGCTCTAGGGCGGGCAGGTGAGTCGGTGCCTAGTGGTTGAATGGACAAGGATTTATGACTCAGGGCGAGAGCAACAGCAAGTTTCGCATGCTTGTGTCGGCATTACTGATTGGCCTCTTGCTCTTAGCAGGGTGTGAGGGGTCTCAAGCAGCATCGCGCCAGCAAGTGAATAGGCAATCAAAACCGAGACGGCTCAACGTTGTCGCCTCTATCTATCCGCTCGGATTCATGTTGAAAGAGGTCTTGGGTAAGGCTGCTACGGTGACGAACCTAACACCTTCGGGTACTGAGGCGCATGAAGCGGAATTGTCGACGAAGGCGGTCAACGCAATCGACACTGCAGACCTAGTTGTGTACATCGGCGGCGGCTTTCAACCTGCTCTGGAAGCAGCAATCAAGAAAGCACCAAAGCCGCAGCTCAAACTCGATGCCCTCAACCTGCTTGACGGTTCGGCCCTTTTGGCACAAGGCAAGAAGGCCGATCCGCATTTTTGGCTTGATCCAATTCAGTACGGTGCGGTTGCCGACAAAATCATCGCTGCCCTGGGCGAATTTCCTCTCAAATTGTCTCAGCCCGAACTGGATTTTCGGCGCAACGCGTTTAAGACCAAGATGGATGCCCTCATAGCTGTGTACCGATCTGGCTTGAGCAATTGTGGCCACAAAGACATCTTTACCACCCACAGCGCGTTTGGCTATCTAGCGCAGAGCTTCGGTCTAAATCAGGTGGCTATTGGCGGCGGTGGAGATCATGCTGAGGTGACCCCGAGACAATTGGCAACCGTAATCGACCTGGCCAAGTCTCGTGCGGCAACAACAATCTTTTACGAAGATACTGAATCTGAAAAGATGGCAGCAACGGTAGCTCGTGAGGCTGGTGGTCTCAACACGCAAGAGTTGCACTCGATAGAGTCGCCCGATGAATCGGCTGGTCCGAGCCAGGACTATTTCGCCCTCATGGAAGAAAATTTGGTCAAGCTAGCGGCAGGGCTCGGCTGCCATGCGCCCTAAGGGTGCGGCGGGGATGGTCAGATGACGGCAGTAGCGCAACTCGAAGCAGTTAATTTCAGGTACCGAGATGGGGCGCCCGTATTCAAGGATTTCACGTGGAGTCTGCGTGAAGGCCAGTATTGTGCGTTGCTTGGTGAGAACGGTTCGGGCAAGTCGACGCTCGTGCGACTGTTGTTGGGCCTGGAGACGCCTCAAGCCGGGCGAGTTCGCCTTTGGGGAACATCGATCGGTAACTTCACTAGCTGGCGCCGGATCGGATTCGTCCCCCAAAATCCGAGAGTAGTTGGCGACTTCTGTGCGACAGTATCCGAGATAGTGGTCTCGGGCCTAGTTGCCAAAACTGGGATCTGGCGCAAAATGACTGGTGCCGACAAGGCGAGAATTGCGGCGGTCATGGAAGCTGTGGGGGTAGCCGACCTGTCCGATCGAAGGGCCAGTCGATTGTCGGGTGGCCAACTACAACGAGTCTTTCTGGCCCGAGCGCTTGCCAGTGATCCCGATCTGTTGGTGCTCGATGAGCCGACGGCCAGTATTGATGAGGGCAGCAGAGAACAGTTTTTTGATGTCGTTTCTCGTCTACACACAGACCAGCAACGAACCATCGTTCTGATTAGCCACGGCGACATTGGTCAGCTATCAAGCATCAATCGGGTGGTCCGGTTGGCCCAAGGCCGAATCATCGAAGATTACGAGATCGGCCTTGCCTCGGACACTCTCGAGGCTGGAGAATTTGATGTAACCGTTCAGCCCCCTCGCCAGAACGTCGCTACCAGCCCGTTCGTCATCCTGAGGGAGCCGCTACAGACCCCACGTCATTGCGAGGAGCCCGCTCTGGGGCGACGTGGCAATCCAGGAATCCGAATTTTGCGAGCGGAGCGAGCAAGTCAAAACGATGGGGGCTCACATGTTCGCACATGACTATATGCTCCTGGCCCTTGCGGCGGGAATTCTCGTTGGAGTTAGTGCCCCGTTGCTGGGCACGTTGCTTGTCTATCGCCGCATCTCGCTTATCGGCGATGGACTGGGCCACGTCGCGTTTGCAGGTGTGGCCATTGGCGGACTCTTGAATATCGCTCCGATTTGGGCGGCGTGCATAGTCACGGTCGCTGGAGCGTTGCTCATCGACGAGCTGCGGGCTCGCTTTGGCACCAGTGGCGATCTTGCCTTAGCGATCTTGTTCTATCTTGGTCTGGCTGTCGGCGTAGTAGTGGCCAGCGCATCGGGGGCTCTCAACGCTCAGTTATTTAGCGTGCTATTTGGCTCTATTTTGACGGTCACTTGGGCTGAGTTAATCCAGGTTGCTGTGGTGGCCGTAGTCGTTGCCGCCATCGTGTTAGGCCTGCGCCGAGCCCTCTTCGTGACAGCTCTGAGCGATGATCTGGCGAAAACGGCTGGCTTACCCGTACGGTGGCTCAATCGGCTTGTGCTTGTGCTCGTGGCGCTGACTGTAGTAATCGGTATGCGTCTCGTTGGTGTGCTTATGATTGCCGCCCTCCTTGTTCTTCCTGTCGCTACCGCTCAGCTTGTGTGCCGCTCATTCGCGCAGAGTCTGGCTGTCGGCTCAATTGCGGGCGGACTTAGCGTTGTTGCTGGCCTCACTGTTGCCTACTACGGTGATATAGCGCCGGGAGGAAGCATTGTGCTTGCGGCGATTGCGTTGTTCCTTATCACGGGAGTGGCTGCTCGCCTGCGAGTCGGCATTGCCCGCACAGTGGGAGGGTCAGCATGAAAACCGCAAGCAGGCCTAGTCCGCGACTGCCACTCTCTGAGCTACATCTCGAAGCCCAACGCCGCCTGGGTCAATACGATCAAAGACTCACCTCGTTGCGACGCCAATTGCTCAATGTCTTCCAAGCGTCACAGCGGCCATTAAGCGTGCAAGAAACGTTGGAGGCTGCTGGGCCTGAACTTCCTGTCTCGAGTGTGTATCGAAATTTGACCGTGATGAGTGAGTGCGGGATCTTGCACCGACTCAACTTCGACGAGGGATTTGTGCGCTACGAGCTGGAACACTCTTTGACAGCCCACCATCATCACTTGATCTGCGGGCAATGCCAACGCGTGATCGATCTCGATGATGCCACCTTGGCCAAAGTTGAGGATGAGATACTAAACGCCAGTCGTCATGTCGAGCGCCAACACGGCTTCGCTGTCAGAGATCATCAAGTCGAGCTCGTCGGCACTTGCAGCGACTGCCAAGCCGAGTTGGCGAGCTAGGCATCTTTGCCTGGCAGACTTCAATATTGTCACTCGGTGTTGAGCGGACTTCAAGTCAGCGTAGGTCTCAGCCAATGCGTACCGCCATCACGTTGGGTGAGATTCTCTTTGGCCGCACGCTCAAGAGCCGACACGAGGTGCTGGTTGAAGTCCCGATTTCTTGGGAACGAAGCATCGCTCGTGTAGATGATATCTGGAATGCCGAGACCCTGGCTGATGCGGTCTCGGCGCAAGTGCTCAAAGTCTCCGACGTTGTTAGTAACAAGAATGCGTTCAAGCTCAATGGCTGCTTTCAGGATTTCAGAATCGTCAGCTCCAGCAAGATGTGGCAACTGTTGGGACACGCTCCGGCAGTCGACGCCCACTTCAGTCAGGCCTAGGGCGATTTTGTTGGAGAACATCTCGTCAAGAAGCAGCTTCGCCGGCGGTATAGTCATCCGGCAAGAAGATTCTGTTCATTTCGCTGACGCTTCATAGCTCGCTCCGCTGCAGCCTCAGCAGCTTCGATCATTTGATCAACTTCGCTCTCATGTTCGCTCCAATAATCAATGGCAGTTGTAACCTGACGTTTGGTTAAGCCAGAGGTTTCGACAACGAGATCGACGGTGCTTGTTTGCGATAGTCCTGGCTCAGCCTTACGAGCCGATCTAATAGCCGCAATGACTTCCCAAACGTCTGGCCCTCCGACAACCCGCGCCCTGCGACCCATGGGACCATCCCGAAATACGATCTGGGGATGTTCACGCATGCGCAGTGCTTCGTCAACAAGAATGTTCGTAGCCGCGCCGAGGCTTAGTTCCGGATGCTGGGTTAAGAATTGGTCAAGCCTTTCTCGCACATCCGGGCTGTACCTAATACTTGAAGCCGAGTTAGTAACCATGGCTACATTGTAGCCGATTGTCGTTGCCCTGTGAGGGCTAGGTGTCTTTGCCTTGGCCTGAAGGGCGATAGTAGGTGCGGCCGACCATGTTGTCGGGCAAGTAGGTTTGGTCAACCACGTGGCCCGGATAGCTGTGCGGGTATTTATAGCCTTTGCCGTGGCCGAGTTTCTTTGCCCCCCGGTAGCTGGCTTCTCTTAAGTGGAGGGGGACTTGGGCGGCCTGGGCTGCTTCAACGTCGGCCATCGCTGAGTCGATGGCCCCAATCACGGAGTTCGATTTCACGCAGCGGGCCAAAAACAAGGCCGCATGGGCCAAGTTGATCCGAGCTTCGGGCAGTCCCACATGCTCAACCGCTTGAGCGGCTGCCACAGCAGTGGCGAGTGCTTGAGAGTTCGCAAGGCCGATATCTTCAGACGCGAACACGATCATGCGTCGGGCGATGAAACGGGGGTCTTCGCCGGCAGTGATCATGCGGGCCAACCAATAGACTGCGGCGTTTGGGTCGGATCCTCGCATTGACTTGATAAAGGCCGAGATCACGTCGTAATGATTGTCGCCGGCTTTGTCGTACGCGATAAAACGGACATTGAGAGCCGACTCGATATCGCCCTGCTCAATGGAGGTGCGCTCATCGGCGGTCGCTAGTTGTGATGCCAGCTCAAGCACGTTTAGGGCACGGCGAGCATCGCCGTCGGACTTATCTAGGATGTGAGCCTGGGCTGTCTCTGTCAAGCTGAATTCGTCGGCCAGGCCACGCTCATCCGTGAGAGCACGTGTGATCAGGACGCTCAGGTCGTCGTTACTGAGAGGCTCCAACCGGAACATGATGAGACGACTCAGCAACGGTGAGTTGATCTCGAAGAACGGATTCTCTGTCGTTGCTCCGATGAGAACCAACAGGCCCGATTCCACTGCCGGCAAGAGAGCATCTTGTTGGCTCTTATTGAATCGATGAATCTCGTCGAGGAAGAGGATTGTGCGTCGAGCATTGCTGTCGCGGGCAGCTCGCGCCGAATCAATCACACCGCGCACATCCTTCACGCCAGCACTCGAAGCGTTCAGGGTGGCAAACTCACTATTAGTTACCTGGGCAATCACCTTTGCCAGCGTGGTCTTGCCTGACCCGGGCGGACCCCAAAACAAGATCGACGACAGATTGTCGGTTTCGATCAAGGTCCGCACCACTTGGCCCGCCCCAATCAGATGCGCCTGGCCGACAACCTCGTCGAGGCTGACCGGTCGCATGCGGGCAGCGAGTGGTTCGGGCGGGTTGTCTTGAGTAGCACTGGGTACGCTGGTGTTGCTGCTTTGGTTGTTCATCGATGAGCTAGAGCCTTCAGGAGTCATTTGCCCGGAGCCTACGACTTGCCATCAACCCTGAACAAAGAAGTGCTGGCCAAAGTCGCCAAGCCACGTTTTGAGAGAGTCACCAGCGTGTTGTTGCACCAGAGCGAAAGCGATATCACGCATGGAGATGACTCCGAGCAATTCGCCCTTGCTGTCGACGACTGGCAGATGGCGAATCTGATGTTCGGTCATCAAGTCAGCCGCATCGGGAACATGAGTGTCACCATCAACAGTGATTGGACTCGACTGCATATGATCCTTGACCAAGGTTTCCGGCGGCACTCCGGCGCCAAGCGCAGCCATCAGGTCACGCTCAGTAATAATGCCTGTGACTTTTCCCTCGACGACAGCGACGGCCGATCCTACCTGCTCTTGGGTCATCAGTTGAGCGGTCTCTTGCACCGTCGCAGTGGGGGAGAAGGTGACAGCCTGACGAATGATGAGATTTTTTACATGCACAATCGGACTCCTCTGTCGGCGATACTAGACGACCCGTGGCCAGAGTCCCAGTCGGCCGCTCAACCTGACGATGAGGCAATTGGCGAAGTCGGGGCGGAGCTCGCTGCGGAAGTGGCCAGGTCTTGATAACACGACACATCGCCAGTAAATGCGCTACGTAGTGTACTCGCCGTCGTAACACAATCTGGTACCATAAACATATGGCGAAGGTATTACATGTTCGATTAGATGATGAGGTGCAAAAGATATTGGACGAGATTTTGGCAGTTGACCATGTCAGTGCTTCTGAGGCTGTCCGCTCGAGTATCGTGTCCTATGCTAGCGAGCGTCGAGCTCGACAGCTAAGGCGGGAGGCGGCAGAACTAATGCAAGACGATGTGGATCGTAAGGTGGTCGCTGACACGCGGGAATTTTTTGGAGACTTGCTAGATGATTAGAGGCGACATTTTTACCGTGAATTTGAGTGGGAGATCTGGACACGAGCAGAAAGGCAGTCGCCTAGCGATAATTCTACAGACGAACGACTTACCTCTGTCGACGGTAGTCATTGTGCCAACCTCGCCCCAGGCACGGCCAACATCTTTTCGCCCTTCAATCCGTATTCAGGGAGAAGCTACATACGCTCTAACAGAGCAGATCACGACGGTAGATACCCAGCGGTTGGGAAAATGGATTGGTCACGTAACTGACGAAGAAATAAAGGCCACAGAATCGGGAATCAAGAGCGTCCTCGGAATGTTCTGAGGTCCTTTCCCTATTTTTTCAAGTGAGGGCTTGAATGTCTCGAACGGCTGGTTTTTAGGTCGAGGTATACGCCGAACGAGCGTTGGAGCGGGGTCCTTCCATTTTTTAAGTGAGGGCTTGAATGTCTCGAACGGCGTAAGTGGGTGGGGGGTGCGGAAGTCCTCGAGCGAGCGTTGGAGCGGGAACACGGATAGCGAGCGAGGCGTATACCTCGACCTAAAAACCAGCCGTTCGAGAGAGGCTCAAGGCCGATACCACCAGAGGCCGCCTTTTCGTTCTTTTCGGACGGCAGTGCTACCGAAGTCTCGGGGCAGGATCATGCCGTCGGAGAGCCGACGAATTTTGTAGCGCGGTTTTTCGTCGTCGGGTGGTGCGACGACTTGAGCGATTTCAAATCCGTCGGCCCAAGTGTTATCAAATTCGCTGCGCACTTCGACGCGTGTGCCCACGTCCAAGTGGCCTCCAATCAAGCTGGTGGTTGCCGTGGCATCTGCAGGTGGGTGAAACCTACCAATGCACAGCATAGAGTGCGAAGTCGGGCCGGTGGGCATTTTGGGCAGATTTGAGGGCGGGCTTGTCTCGGGACTTGTAGCATTTCATGATTTTGGTGAGGATGGATTGGGTCGGCAGGGCGTGGGAGCGACGAGTGTGAGGGTGCGGGCGAAGCGTAGTCAGCGCGGCGTTTGGCTGGCTGTTTGGTTGCTTTGTTTTGTTGCGTTCATATTGGCAGTTCCCGTGTGGGGGGCATCCGATCGGCTGTCCGGGGATGAACCCAGCTACCTGCTTACGACTGATTCTCTGTGGCACTTTAGCAATCTGGATGTATCTGGCTCTTTGCAGGCGAGGACTTATCGCGACTTTGTCAGTGAGCCGCCGAGCCAGGGGATTGCCAATCCATCCGGCAGTCTCTTTGTTCCTCACAGCCCTGGCCTGTCTGGGTTGTTGCTGCCTGGATATGCAGCGGGCGGATGGGTCGGCGCTCGGGTTGAATTAGCGGCGCTGGCCGCGTGTGTAATGCTGGCGGCCGGGCTGCTGGCGCGGCGCTTTGTTTCGAATCCGTGGTGGGTGGCTCCGGCGGCTACTTTAGCGGTGGGATTGAGCGCCCCGGTCTGGGTCTATTCAACGCAGCTGTATCCAGAGCTGCCTGCTGCCGGGTTGGTGGTGCTGGCCGGGCTAGTGTGGACGGGCAGGGGGCGCCACGAACGGCCGGTGGTTGCTGCTAGCGTGCTGGCGTTTCTTGTCGGGATCTTGTTCCTGCTCGGTGTTAAGTATCTTCCGCTCTGCGTGGGTGTCGCTGCCGTGAGCTCAATCATCTTCTTGGGCGAGCGTCAGTATAGGGCGATAGTCGCCTTGATAGGGGTGGTGGTAGCCGTGTTGGCGGCTCAGCTCCTTTTCAATGTCCTCGTCTACGGAGGTCCTTCGCCATATAGCGTCAACCAGCAATATGCAAACGTCGGTTTGGCTGGCCAGATTGCCGACAATACGGGTGGGTTGCAACGGACTTATCGGCTTTTTGGACTCTTGCTTGACCGAGACTTTGGCATTGCCCGGTACAGCCCAATCTTTTTGCTGGCTTTGCCAGGGATCGTGCTGATGACGAAACCGTCATTGCGAGCCCTGGGCTTTGGCAGGGCGTGGCAAACCGGGGACACCCCGGTCGCCCCGAATGATTTGCGAGGGCAGCGAGCAATTCAAAATGGATCGAATCTGAGGGGGGACCTGCGACTTCGCCCCAACGTGGATCCTCACACCCTGGCTGACGCCAGGGCTCAGGATGACGGGAGGGCTGCGCAGTGGTGGCCGATGCTGACTCTGATTGGCGTGCAATGGGCAACTGCCACATGGTTGGCTCTCACAATGCGGGGCTACTGGTTCCCGGGGCGTCAAGTTGTGGCCGTATTGCCGCTCCTCATCATTCCGCTTGCTGCTGCCTGGAAGCGTTGGCCGCTGGTGAGTGGCGCCATGGCAACGCTGTCAGTGTTCCTTGGGGCAATCATGATTTGGGCTCTAGATGCCGGTCTTGTTGGTGCGGCACGCGATCCGTTTCTCCTGGAGGCGTGGGGATTTAGCCAGCTCGGTCACGTCTTTCCTTCATATCGGGAGTTTTCTTTATCGACCTATCTCCTTACAGCGATCTGGCTCTCGGCAATATTTTCTGTTTGCTTTTGGTCACTGCGTCGTCCCAAATCGGGATCCCGTACACCTCGGCCTGATGCGAGCGACGGTCAGGGTCTCGTTGTTGGCTTTCCCGCCCGGAATGAGGAGATGACTGTTGGCGATCTGGTTGAGCGTACCCATGGCCTTGCGGCGAATTTGCCCCCCGAGTTACTGCCGGTGATCGCTGTGGTGATCGATGACCATTCAACCGATGGCACGGCACGCCTGGCCACGGCGGCGGGCGCCACTGTCGTTGCCTTGGAGGGTCAGACGGGTTTGGGCGCTGGAGTGCGCCGAATCTTTCAATTCGGAACCGACCATAATGCTCGAGCAGTTGCCTTCATGGATGCCGACGGAGAGTACTGGCCCGACGATCTGGAGTGCTTGGTGCAGCCAATCCTCGCCGGTGATGCTGACTATGTGATTGGTGATCGATTCCATCATGGCCGGCCTGAACGAATGCCGGTGTGGCGATGGATCGGCAACAGGTTTGGCTCGCTGATCGTGAGCTTATTTGTGCGTCGCCGGGTGCGTGATGGCCAATGCGGAATTCGAGTCCTTAGCGGTAGCGCAGCCAGAGAGGGGCAGATTTGCCATGACTACAACTACGCGCAAGTGCTGACCATCGACTTGTTGCGGCGGGGCTTTCGGATAGGCCAGTTGCCTGTCCGTTACCGGCGCCGCTCGCATGGTCGCACCTTTGTGCGCTTGTCAACCTATCTGTGCCACGTGCTGCCGGCAATGATGATAGCCAGGTTTGGCCGACTTGATCGGGCACGGGATGGCCGTTCGGTCGTCGGACGCTTCAGCGGTGTGTTTGGTCAAATGGTCCGCTTTGGCGCCGCCGGCACACTGGCGCTGATACTTGAGTTGGCCGTTTTTACGGCACTTGTCGCCGCAGGCCTGTCGCCCTTGATTGTCAATCCAATGACGATGGGATTGCGCCTGATCGTGGCGTTCTTGCTCACAAAGCTATGGGTTTTCAGGGATGCCAATCGGGGCCGGCCGGCCCTCGCTGAGCTGTTTCTCTTCATTGCGGTCGCTCTGGTGAACATTGTCTTTGTCGAAGTGTGCCTCGACCTGGCAATGAGTTGGGCAAATGGGGCGCTGCCACCTTGGGGAGCAGCCTTGACCAAGGTGGCAGCGATTGCCGTCACATTCATCGCCCGATTCTTCATCTCTCGCAAGTATGTTTTCCGTGCGAACCATTCACCCCTCTCGTCATCCTGAGCCCTGGCGGCAGCCAGGGCGTGAGGATCCATCCGGAGCCTGCCCGACACTCTGGCCACAACCACGCGAATGGTTACGACACGATGGCTCCGGATGACGACAGGGCTATCTGGCGGTCAAGTCCCTCTTCGATGCCACATTCGGCGGAGAAGCCAAGTTCGTGGGTGGCCAGTGACGTGTCGGCGAGTGTGGCGACGGGATCTCCTTTGGCACACGGGCTAAGTGTCACGTTAGCCGGTCGACCTAGTTTCATTTCCAAGACTGTCAGGACCTCGAGGAGTGATGTTGATGTTCCAGTTGCAATGTTGTAGGTCTGTCCAGGGCGCCCACTAATCCCCGCGGCGACCAAACCTCTCACTGTGTCAGCCACGAACGTAAAGTCTCTCGTTTGCGTTCCATCTCCGTTCATATGAATTGCCTGACCGGTAGCGACGGCGTCGATAAAGCGAGAGAAGGCCATGTCGGGACGTTGACGGGGGCCATAGACCGTGAAGAGTCGAGCGATGACGATTGGTAAGTCGCTTGCTTTTCCGAAGGCCTGGCACAACTGTTCGCCTGCCAGCTTGGTGATTCCATACGGAGAAATTGGCCGTGTCGGGTCTGTCTCAGCTGTAGGCAGTTTGGCACTGGTCCCATATACCGATGAAGAAGATGCAAAAACGAACTTGATAAGTTGTGGGCAGCTGGTTGCCACAGCCTCGAGAAGTCGAGTGGTGGCAACCATGTTGTTGGACGCATAGTGGGCAAAATTGTGGCGTTGCCAGCTGGGCTGGACGCCAGGCAGGGCCGCCAGATGAAAAATGTGGGTCACGTCAGATAGGGCTTCGCTCAGATCGAGCTCGTTGAGGTTTCCTCGAATGACGAGCGCTCCCCGGTCTTGGAGTTCGTCCAATCGTGCCTGCTGGTCCCGGCGTGCAGATGGTCCGATGAGCGCATCAATGCAGCGAACGTGGGCTCCTAGCTGTAATAAGAGTTCGGCCAAGTGCGAGCCGATGAATCCACCTGCGCCAGTGACAAGCGCAATCATGTTCGAGGTGCCGCCGATCACAGGAGGAGCAAGCAATGTTACGTCACGGTAAATTGTGTGAACATGCCCATCTGGTAGTGGGTCTTGCCGTCAGGCCCGGGCAGATAGCACGCTAATTGATACTCGCCGGGTTTGAGGACGACGGCCAGAGTTTTTGTTTGGCCAGGTCCCATTGCTTCCGTCGTGGCGTAGGCGCCCTCTTCGGAGGTGGCACCCGGTTTTGTGACAGCCATTTCGTGGGCGTCCTTCACGGCGTTGTTGGTCACGGTAAACAAGACATTCGGTCCCGCAGCGCTTGTGGGCTTGGGGAAGATAGCATAGTCGACCAGACTCACATCGACCTTTGTAGTGGCCTGGTCGGTAGGGAAGGTGGCCGCCGTGGTCTGCGCGTGTGTGCTCGAGCCGGTTGACTTGCTATTACCGTCGATGGTTCGGACAGTCCCTGGCTTGGGGCGCTTTTCGCCCTGGCAGGCAGTCATGCCGAAAATCGCAACACAAATGAGTGCGATGCAACTGGCAACATGCCGGGGGCTGGGTCTTGTCTTGAGTATGTTGTGTGAAACCACCACGATGTCTCCTGATAATGGCGAGATCCTGCGCAGTCTACTGGATGAGCTTGCAGGCAAAGCGACTTTCGGACATGCCGGCTGCGCTCAATCCTCAACAGTGTTTTCGCTGAATCTTGCCAGCGCTGCGCGCCATATGTTGTGGTCAAACTTACCGTTGCGGTCGATGCTTTGAGCGACAACATATCCCATTTCTAGAGCGTGATGGGAGTTGTCGTGGACAAAGAGGCCTTGGCGCCCAAAGCTAACCAGATTGTCCACAGTTTGGGTCCACTCTTGCAGACGATTCAATGAGTCTTGATAGTCAACGTCATAGATCGGATACACGTTGGCAGCCCGCACCACCTTATGTCGCGCAACCAGGTTCTGAGCATCGAGCTCACATCGATCAAGATCGTCCACGACTTGTTTGACGATCACGCTGTCATCGCTGCTCCACAGAGAATCGTTTCGCTGGCATGGTAACTCGGCGCACAGTACCGTCCGTCCGTACGGTTCACCACCGCCCCGATACCACTTCGGTTCGGAGATGCGGGAGCACGTGAGGCTTTCGCCGGGCAAATAGTGAGCATCCCATTCGCTGAAGCGATCGACATCAAGTTCTAAGTAGACCAAGACCATGCTGCGCATACGCAATCGGCTGGCACAGTCCACCACGTTTGGTGATGGCGACGGCGTCGCCAGTCTGGCCAGGGTCGCAATCGGCAATGTAGACAGGCACAAGTCCGCATTGATTTCTTGACCTGAGTGCGTGACGATACCTGTGATTTGACCCGATGTGTGGTGGATCTCTTTCACAGGGTCGCCCATCATGAATTTGGCCCCATTACGAGAGGCCTCGCAGTGATAGGCGCGGCTGATTTGGCCGAAGCCGTTGCGTGGATAGAAAAAACCGGGCGTTCCTGTGGCTTTGCGTATCTGTTTGCGCACTGCATCCGCAGCGATTCCCATCAGTGAAGTGTGTTTAACGCGCTTTTGCGCTTGCACTGCGGAAATCTCGTAGGGATCTAGGCCCCACAGCTTGCGGGCATAAGGAAAATAGAACTGTTCACATAGGGTGCTACCGAAACGAGTGGTGAGTTCGGAGGCGAATGTAGTTGCGGATGGTGACGCCTCCGGTCCCTGGGTCGAGTGCGGCTGCTCATTGGAGTCCCATCTTGATTTGGCTGCTTGTGACGGCGTCTGGGACGTTCCAAGATGGCGACGGACGAGGTCGCGGCCAAACTGTAATGAGGTTCTGGCCGGAAGTGTGCGGAGCAAGTCCACCGGCGAGATCGGAAACTTTAGCCACCGATCCTGCAGCCGGATCCGGCCGTGCCGTTGCCGGACCAGCAAGTCATCGCCCAGCATGGCCTCGATATCGTTAAGAATCGCGGGGTTGCAGCTGGGATGCAGACGGTGGCTGCCGTAGTCGACCCACATGTCGGCGAAGCGAAAACTTCCCGCATGACCGCCGACCCGATCTTGAGCCTCCACGACAGTCGGAAAGATTCCACGCCGTGACAACTGGTGCGCTGCCGCCAATCCAGCAGGCCCAGCCCCAAGAATGACTATCTTGGGCTGGTAATTCGACAGTTGTGTAGCCATGTGATCGATCTCAGGTGATTCAAAGTGGAAGCGGATTGAATTAGGATACCTGTTACTTGAAATCCATGAGCGGAAATGGGCAGATGACAGTAGGTGGCGCCGGGGACCAACGAGAGATTAGGCGGCGGCGCACCAAGCGTAGAGCACGGCCCGACACCAAAGTTGAAGAGGAGCTCACCGCTGCGGGCGCCCAATATGTTGTCGGCATGGACGAAGTGGGCCGGGGAGCGTGGGCAGGTCCGGTCAGTGTTGGGGCGGTCTTGTGGCGACCAGCAATGCCTCGCAGGAACGTGCGAGACTCAAAGCTATTATCACCCGCCGAACGTGAAGAAGTTGCCGACCGGTTGCGCAAGGACGTTCTCTATGCGGTCGGTCACGCCTGGAACGACGAGATCGACGCCATGGGGATGATCGCCGCCCTGGCCTTAGCGTCACGCCGAGCCCTCGAGTCGCTGCCAATCGACCCAGACCATGTGATTCTCGACGGCAATATTGACTTTCTGGCCGGGGTCGCTAAAACACGTTGCGTAATTGGGGCGGACCGGCGCTGCCTGTCGGTTGCGGCTGCCTCAGTCATCGCCAAAGTTACCCGTGACGCTCTCATGGTCGACTTGGCCGGCGAAGACGACCGCTATGCATTCATCTCCAATAAGGGATATCCAGCTCCAGCCCACAAGCAAGCCCTAGCCGAGTTTGGCCCTTCGTCCTTGCATCGTCACTCATGGGCCCCGATCCGGGCCTTGTCGGCGGTTCAGCTTCAGCTTGGTTAGGCTAATTCAGGAGGCGGCCATAGCGTGGTGCTGGCCTGGTCCAGGCCGAGTTTGCCGGGATTTAAGATATGGGCGGGATCTAGGGCCGACTTGAGTGAGCGCAGTACCTGCATGCCGGTCGGGCCGAGTTCTTGTTCGAGGAATCGAGCTCTGTTGAGGCCTATTCCGTGGTGGTGGCTGATGGTCCCTCCGTGCGCCAAGACCGTTGCCATTGTTACGTCCCAGCAGCTTGTGTAGAAGCGGTCGATGTCATCGAGGGTGCCACCGGGCATGCCGGCGAAGGTGAAGTAGAGACAGCCGCCGCTCAAGTAGGAGTGGGAACTATGTGCCGAGCACACGATGGCCCCTTCGACGGAGAGCACCTTTTGTTTCGCATCACTGTAGATGTTGGGCAACTGCGACCATGGTCCGGCAATTTCAATCGTGTCAACGACGAGTCCTTGATCAATCACATTGTGCAAGGCCGACACGTCGTTGCGCTCGGCCAGCCAGGTATCGACCAGAATTGGATCTTCCGGTTGTGCTCCCTCGCATTCCTCTATCACGGCCCGGACTGTTGCGGCTTGAAACTTGGTAGCCGCCGGTTCTCCTTCACAAATCACGATTAGCGCATGGCGGTTTGACAGGTTGAAATGGCGGGCCGATTCTGAATCGTCATAGAGCCGCAGACACGCCGGCCAGACCTCTTGCTGGAATAGGCGTCGTTGAGCATCCAGTCCGTCGGCAAAGCTTGCGAAGCTAAACGCCTGTTTCTGGCTAGTTGATGGCAGTGGTCGCAGCTGCAAAGTGGCGGAGGTAATCACGCCGAGTGTTCCCTCAGCCCCAATGAAAAGTCGTGCCAAGTCTGGCCCGGTTGCCGACCCGGACTGGGCATTGGTATGAAGCAGCTGGCCATTGGCGAGGGCAACATCGAGGCCCTTCACCATGTCTTCAATCTTGCCGTAACGGTTGGAATATTGCCCTGCTCCCCGACACGAAATCCAACCGCCCACCGTGGATATTTCGAACGATTGTGGGTAGTGCCCGACGGTGAGGCCGTTCCCTTCGAGTTGTTTTTCAAGGTCTGGGCCAAAAACCCCCGCCTCGGTTGTGACAAGTAGGTTCTCCGTGTCGATGTTGGTGACCTTGTCTAGGCGCCGCACATCAAGACTGATGCCACCTCGCACTGGCAGTGATGCTCCACATACACCTGAGCGGCCGGCAAATGTTGTGACTGGAATCGATTCGGCATTCGCCAGCGCCAAAACCCTACAAACTTGGTCGCTGGTGGTTGGAGCGACCACCGCTGCTGGCAGCGCTGCCTGGACATCGTGCTTGGCCCACACCAACCCGATCGGCCACCAGTCACGTCCGGCTTCTTTGCGTTTAGCGTCGGCAGTGGTGACATAGTCTGGGCCCACTATTGTGGCGAGCCGATCGAGCGTTGTGGGTGGTAACTCTGTTATCGCATCCGGGCTCTGAATGCGGGGCACGTTCATCTGTTCAGCCTTTCAGCTTCCCACCCCATCGTTACGACCCAGCGCGCAGCAAATGGGAAGCAAGTTAGTCCATGACTCACGTCCGGAAGATCCAGGTCACGGACTAGGTTGTTTCGCTTCGCTCGCAAAGACGGATTGGGAACCTGGACGGATAAGGGAGGTGAATGGCTACTCACTTGTCCCCCAGGCGCTCTCAGGCCGCAACTCGACTGGGTCGACAGTGACCTGTTCGGAATTTATTGTTGTTCGGACAGCATCCACATAGGCCTGTCGTTCCTTGCGCTTGCGTTCTTGATCCCAGCCAAGTTCACCTGCCATGAGGCCAATGACTTCATCAAGTACTTGGAGCCCGCGGCTACGGTGTTCGATCGAGAGGCGGATCCGACGTTCCAACATGTCTGCCACAGTCATTGTGTTTTCCTGGCGAACGGCATGGATGACTTCGGCTTTAACGTATGGAAGGTCCGGCACTAGACGTTGCGCCAGGTCTGGGTTGGTGAAGCCGAGGCTGGCGACCGCCAGGGCATTGGTACCATGACGTTGGATCAGGCTGGTGGCCATATCCGGAGGATATTGCCCAAGCACAGCTTGCGTCTCGGGGTCGCCAATGAATCTGGTCAGTCCGTGGGCACCGTCGAGAAGCAGCTGGCGAGTCGGCGATGGGACTGTGTCCAGATGACCGTTCTTGGCCGCGTAATCAACAGCCTCCCTGGCCATCACGCGGTAGGTGGTCATCTTGCCGCCTGTGATTGTGATGAGCCCGTCTGATCCGCCAATCAGTTTGTGGCGGCGTGACAAATCTGCAGTTTGTGCCGACGTTGTTTTGGCCACGAGCGGGCGTAATCCGGCATAGGTAGCCAAGATGTCAGAGTGCGTAACCGGTTCTTGAAGGCACTGGTTTAGATTGTTAAGGAGGAAGTCAATATCGTTGGCAGTGGCTTCAGGGCTGTCGAAATCTCCGCTGTAGTCGGTATCGGTTGTGCCGACCAAGGTTACGTTGCCCCACGGCAGAGTAAATACCCAGCCGCCATTTTCTAGCGGCATAGTGACCCCGACGGAGCTGTCAAACTTGCTGCGAGCCAAGATCAGGTGAATACCCTTGGCAGCCCGTATCGAACCGGGATTGTGACCTTCGTCAAGGGTCCGAATCTTGTCTGACCACACTCCGCTGGCATTAATAACGTACCGACTTCTGATGAAGAATTCCGCCTGTGTGAAACGGTCTCTAACATTTACTCCGACTACTTGGCCCGATGAGTCCTTCTCGAATCCGACCGCTTCAACGTATGTGGCGATATCGGCGCCCCAGCGGACAGCGGCGGTGCGGGCCAAATACATTGTCAAGCGCGCGTCGTCGGTTTGAGCATCGGTATAGCCCACACTGCCTAACAGTTGTAGTGAGCGTAGGTTTGGCACCACTGCCAGCGTGGATACTTGGTTAACATGCCGGGGCCGCTTGCGAATGCGAAATCCGCCACCAAGGTGATAGATCCATACGCCCGAAGTCAGGATCAAGCGTTGGCGCCGATTCTCCCACGTTGGAAGCAAGAAATCGAGGGTGCGCACGAGATGGGGTGCGTTGTGGAGCAAGCGCTGACGCTCGGCCAGTGCTTGATATACCAGTTTCAGCTGGCCCGACTGAAGATATCGCGCCCCGCCATGGACAAGCTTGGAAGATTTGGAAGATGTGCCCGAGGCCAGATCGTCTCTTTCGATCAGGCCAACCTTGAGGCCCCTGGCAGCGGCATCGAGAGCGGTACCGCAGCCGGTGATTCCTCCCCCAATGACAACAATGTCGTATACGCCCTGGGCGAGGCGCTCAATGGCCTCGTTACGCTGCCCGGCGCCAAACTCTGCAACTGATTGTTTCGGATAAACCATGCCAACCTCGCCAACACCCTACCCCTGCGCACTCACAGCGCTAACATCTGACTCACTGCGTATTCACAGCGAGAAAGCGAACATATTGAGATTAAAATTAGCCATTAATTCTCATGCCACCGGAATCGGCATTCCGGTGGCGAATATCTCGAACCCTACCAACTTTCCACCTGTCGAACAAGGCACCCGACGGTTGGAATTGAACGGACCGATAGCCTATGACAGCACGGACGACCAGCCAATTGCCCACGGATGGCGCACTCGCTGCAGAAGAAGATTCTCGCCCCGAGGGATTCTGTGCAAATTCCCTCTCCACAAGCGACTCTGGCAAAGATAAGGTTCGTGAACGATTTTTCGAACGGACCCGCCCTTGGGGCGACTCCGAATCTGATTCCGACTCCGAGTCTTCGTCGCTCATGCCTGAGAAGTCTCGGCGACGTCGAGCCGGATTGTATTGGACGGGGATCTATATTTTGCTCATGGCAGGCTTGACCTCGTTGATCAGCTTTGTGGTGGTCAAAGGTTATCTTTCCATTTGGCCAGACCCTACGAGCGCTGGCGTTTCGGTGGCAAAGACAGTTGTGCCCTGGGTGTTCACTGGCGTTTTTGGCGGCTTAGCCTTTTTTGTCACCCGTAGTGTTTGGCGCACCGCTGGGTACTTGTCGCTATTCTTGCTTCCTCTTTTGGTTGTGGCATTCGCTCAGGGCGCCACCGATGTGGCAACTTGGCTGGTCAGCTGGATACCGGGTCAGACTCAGGTGTACGGACTGGTGTCGCTGTGCCCCTTCATCGGTGCTGTGTTGTTGGGTCGGGCTTTCGTGCGTTGGCAACTGTGGGTGGAATTTCCTCAAGATCAATGCTGGGAATGTGGCCGACTTGTCACAGACCGCCGCTGGATTGTTTGCCCGATGTGTGCTTGCGACCTGACTAGCCGATCTGCTACCGTGGCGGCTACCTAACGAATTTGCAGTGGAACGCGAAGAGCAATTTACCGTTGCCGTTAGTGCTCGGTTGGGGCACCACACCCAACCCTTTATTGGAGACTTAGCCTTTTGATGGTGGCTCGATCAGCCATCGATCGACGGCAAATTATTGTGTCGCTCCAACTCGTATTCATACGTAAAATCTTTAGCTGACGTCGCCTTCATGCGTGGCGCTGCTGAGAGTCTGGAGTCTACCCATGTCATCTCTAACACCGCATGTTTCATCGCACTATGTGACGCCACGACTCGCTCTGGACGGCCTAGCTCAGCGTGAGTTGACCGAAGAAGTTGCCCCGATTGTGGTGGCAGGAGCCGTAGCCGTTGCTGCATTAATCGCCCTCTATGGCTCAGCCTTGGGCGTTTGCTGGGTGCTATGCCGTAAAAATGGCGGAGTGAAGTCGTGCAATGCAACGCCGGGTTCGCTGACCGTATTGTGTAAGCGCTGAGATTTAGATCAGGCAACTTATTCACATGTCTAGACAAATCAGCATCCCACTTGTAGAAATCACCGGCGATTGTCGGGTGTCCCTGGCGCCAGGTGTGCAGCTCCTCGACGGCAGGTTGCTCGACAGCGGCCGTAATGTTCATATCGATGTTGACCCGGTAGGGGCCCAAGCCATTTCCCTCCTGCAGTCGGGGCGCCGACTGGCCGACATCGCCGCAGAAATTGCCCAGCAGTACGGTGTGGCACGAGAACGGGTGATGGCCGATCTCAGCGAACTCATTGCCCACGGTGACGAGTTCGCGCTGTTTCGTATTCGTAGGCCGCTCTTGCGAGCGGCCTACCTTCGGCTGCTGCGTCTTGAATTGTTCTGTCCGTCACCAGCTCGTCGATATCGCCACGACCTGGCCGGGATCGTAGGCGGCGCCTTTGCTGTGAGTTGGTGGGCTTATCCCATTGCAGTCATTGGGACCTTGATCCTGGTAGTGGCGAGCATCCAAGGATCATTGACCCTGCCGTGCGCAGCACCTTGGCAAAATGGGGCTTGGCTGTGCGGGCCGACTCTTGCGGTGTTTCTGACTACCGTGCTCCTGATGGCGCATGAAATAGGCCATTACGTGGCTCTGCGGCTGTTTGGGGTACCGGTCTACTACGTCTTTCGGCGTGCCTTGACCTTGGGGATTGTGCATGCCAATCGGGACGGCCCTCATCTTGTTATTGCAGTTGTTGCTGGGCCGGCTCTGGCCCTGGTTGTGGCAGCGGTGATCATTCTTGTGCTGCGCCTAGCTCACATGCCTTCCTACCTCAACGTGGCGGTGGCTGGCATTGCTTGCCTTCACTTGTTTACACTGTCGCCGATGTGTGCCGATGGTCGCAATCTTTGGCGACATCGTCGCTCAGGGCAGCAACGCAGGTGCGCAAATACTGCTAGCGAAAGGGTGGAAGCCCATGTTGGAGCTTGACAACGTAGTTGTGAGTAGGGCTGGATTTCGTTTGGGGCCGTGCTGGCTCAGCATTCATGGTCACGAGGTCGTTGCCTTGACCGGCGTAAATGGGTCTGGCAAGACGACGCTTCTCGACTGCATCCTCGGCTCAATTGCACACACCGGCACAATACGGGTGTGCGGGAGCAGGGTGACAGGTCGTTCTCCACATGTTTTGCGAGAAGTTGGATACTTGCCAGATGATCCTGAGCAGCTCTTTGGCCATCTGAGTGCGTATGAGTTTTGGAGGTTTGTGGCCCGGGCTCGATCCCGATCACGTAACTATCAAAAGCAATTCCTTGAGCAGGCAACGAGGCTCACGGAACAGCTTGGTTTTGCTCCACCGGCCAAGTTGTTGCGTGACTATAGCGTGGGCATGAAGAAGAAAGCGCAGCTCATTGCGGCGATGATGCATTCCCCACAATTACTGATTATGGATGAACCGACCAGTGGGCTGGACCCTGCCAGTTGCGAGCGGTTGAAGATTCTCTTGGGGGACTTTGCTGCGGGCGGAGGCGCTGTGCTGCTTTCGACTCACGATATCGGCTGGGCCAGCGACGCCTGCAGTAGGTTTCTCAGCCTTGAAAACGGACAGCTCATCGGTAGCGTTCCGTATGTGAGTAGGGGTGCTGCGTGATGAGCCCCACCGTCAGTTTGCGATGGTTTGGCGACTTGTGGTCGATCACGCCCCGCTCACGTGTCGGTAGGCGCCGAATTGTGGTCGTTTTGTCTGGCTTGTGTGTCCTGGCTGGGGTTGCCTATTGGTTTTCGGGGGCCGCCAGCTGGGCGCTCCGGAGCTTGAATGGTGCCAATCTGGCGGTTGCCAGCTCGGCTGCGGTCTTCGTCCAGATCGCAGTGGCAAGTCTGACGATCTTGGCGGTTCGCCTGTCGGTCATGCCTCGCCGTGGCAGGAAGAGTGCCGGGTGGGTGCGATGTCTCTCCCACCTTCCGATATCGAATCGCAATCTTTGGTTCTGTCTAGTCGTAACTCCCTTGTCGATGATCGTGCTCGGTTCTCTGGCACTCTTGCCCGCTGTGTGCCGCTTCTTGGTGGCTGTTTCTACACTGACTTGGATGGATTCGTTGGAGTTGGTGGCTTGGTCTGGCACGGCAGGCTTCCTGGTAGGGCTGTTCCTTGGGATGATCCAATATCAAGCCAGAGCGATTGCAGCCCGGGGGAGTGGAGTGTCTCCATGGGGGGCCAGGGGCTGGCTTGTTGCCAGTTGGCTGCTGAGTCGGATCTACGTATGGGGCGGCCTTTTGGGGGGATTAGTCCTGGCGCAACAGTCCGCAGACATTGGGCAGCGGCGGTGGTTCCATGTCATGTCAACTCTGGCGTGGCCAGGAACGGCAGTTACTTCGGGGCAGGGTTTAGCTCGACTCTATGGCGTTGCCAGCTTGGCCCTCTTGACGCTGTGCGTAGCGGCCATCAGTGCCAAGACAGCGCCCCTGGCCCTTGATGTCGAGCGCTCGCGCCTAATTGGGGGTCTCCACCATCGCGGGTGGTTTCCCTATTCGTCGTGTCACGTTGCAACAGTCCGAGTCTTGCGTGATACAGACTTACGCTCTTGTCTCTTCGCACTGGGGGCCGTTAGTGCGGCGCTCGGTATCTGGGCTGTATATGAGAAGCCGTTGGTTGAATGGGCCCTCGTATTGTGGGTGATCACTCTCTACCAGGTAGCGGTCATGGCGTTCTTGTTGCGAGGATCTCTGCACTCGGAAAGCTTGGTCGTTCGGGCATGGATTCGGCCGGCAAGATGGATCCTGTCGCAGTGGTGCGCGACCACATCGCTTGCCGTAGTAGTTACTTCGCCGTGTTTGATCATGTTCGGTGTAGCGGGAGCACGTGCACATAGCTGGACCAGGTGGGCGCGGGCGCCGGCAATTGTTGTGACCAACGGGGTGACGCTGCTCGCCCTCTTCGCTGCTCTCGGTACTGCACTGGGCACACTCTTGAGCTTGGATTGCCGGAAACCCATAACCCAAGCTGTGAGAGTCATGGTTGTAACCCTCGTTGCAATTGCGATGAGTGCGGTGTTGATACCCATCGTTTTGCACGCGGGGCTCGATTGGCACCTGACTCACTTGGTTGGCTTGTGGGGAATCACCGCGGCCTTCTTGCTATCGACAGTTATGTTGGAACGAAGACGGACGTTCCGGCGTGCGAAAA
>JBCKKC010000015.1:0-33466 GCA_038904395.1 Acidimicrobiia bacterium
GGATGGATCGCGATTTTACTCACATGCAGGTAGTTTGGTATTCCTATTGTCAACATGGAAACTCTGCTCAGTCTCAATTCAGTGACGAAATCGTATCGGCGTGGTTCCGAAACAATCACGGCCCTGAATAGGGTCAGCCTGGCGCTGCTGCCCGGCGAATTCGCAGCGGTAGAGGGTCCGTCCGGTGCTGGGAAGACTTCACTGCTGAAAGTGGCCGCCGGATACGAACAAGCTGATGCCGGCCAGGTTAAATTTAGCTCGCAGCGGACCGGACACCACTACCCGCTGTCGCAAATGAGAACTCGGGCGCGAACGAAACTTCGGCGCCAAACTATCGGCTTTGTCTTTCAATTCTTCCAGTTACTCCCGAACCTTTCCACGTTGCACAATGTGGCATTGCCGTTGCAATTTTGTGGGGTACGAGCAAAGCATGCCGATCAGGCCGCACGTCGGTTGCTCGACGACGTCCACCTTGGTGACAAGTGGCACCTCTTGCCGTGCGAGCTCTCCGGGGGTGAGATGCAGCGGGCGGCGATAGCACGGGCCTTGGTCACCCAGCCCGAGTTGGTCTTGGCTGACGAACCGACAGGACATCTGGACAGTGAAACCAGCCTAGAAATTATTGCTCTTTTGAGCCGGGCAGCGAAAGAGCATGGTGCGGGAGTGATAGTGGCCACCCATGATGCCCAAGTCGCAAAGGCTGCCGATCGACGTATGTTTCTGGTGGACGGCCGGCTCATTTCCCGCGCCGGACTTGTCTAGATGCGCTCTTACTCGACGTTGTGGCGGCTGTTCTCAAAGCCCCATTGGCGCTTTCGCACAAGTTTGTGCGTGGCCGGGGCCGGTGTTCTCGCTGCAGTCACTGCCTTCCTGTGCCTGCAACTAATTAACGAATCGCTGGATCATCCGTACAATGTCATGCAGCAACAAGCTCTGAGGCACGAAGCCATCGATCTCATGCCTGATGTGGCACATTCGTTTCCCCTGGCTCAACTGGACAAGGTTAAAGCGCTCGAGGGTGTGGAGGCCGTAATACCGACGACTGCGTTGATTCGAGAGTTTGCGCACAACGACAAGAGTGCTTCGATCGTGATGGTTGCCAGCGATTGTTCGATTGGCAAGCTTGTGGGAAAGTTTGATTTTCAGCTCTTGGAACTCGGCGAGTCAGGTGGCCCAGCTGGGCCACTGGCTTCTTCGGCTACTCCCACTGCGGCTAACCCTCCGGCTGGCGATATCCCGACGGTCATGTCTCGCCCGGCTGCTCGTCTCCTCGGCGCTGAGCCGGGTGATGTTATCCACATGCCGGGCACCAGTCGCCCCATTCGGGTGGTCGCAGTGGCAAAAGGGACGTCTGAGTTCTTGCGCAACGAGGCTGTGATGTTCTTTAGTTTCGATGGCGAACAGAAGCTCCTCAACAGGCCTCCCGTCGCTAGCGCGGTTTATGTGCTGGCCTTGCCCGGTGATGTGAAGGCGGTTACACCTCGACTCAATAGGGCCCTTACTGGAGTTGCCAAGGCGCATTCGCCGGCCGACCGTATCTATCCGCAATCGGAAGCACACCGTTTGGCAGCGGCGGGAGCGTCCTATCTCGTGCTGTTATGCGCTATGGCGCTGGCATCACTCGTATATTTAGCCGCCATGGAATCGCGCTATCGCGAGATCGCCACCTATCAGCTATTGAACGGGCGGACTCGCAGCTTCATGATTTACATGTTTCTAGAGAGTATTGCCGTTGCGGCTGTAGTGGCCATTGTTGCCGTGCCGTTGTCGCTCGGACTGGCCCATTTGCTGGGTTCACTGGCTGGACCGGGGCTATCAGGCAATCCGTCACGAATTGGCCGACTGCCCTTCGACTGGAGTTGGTTTTTCTTCCAGTCCTTGGTTATCTCTGTCGGCATAGCGTTGCTCTCGGCCCTGGTTTGTGTGCTGCGATCGGTCATTCCACATCTGTGCAATCCGTCTGGCTCAAGACTGATGCGACGCCGGCGCCTCTTGGGCTCTGTGCTAGCGGCACTCCTCGTGGCCTTTGGCGTGTGGCGCATTGGTGTTTATGGGCGCCAGGGTGGATCAGTCTATGGGCTGGTCTTGCCAGTGACGACGCTTTTAGTAGGGACGTGCGTGGCGGGCTACCACGTGTGTCACTATCTGCTCAAGTGCCTAAGAACGATGAGTGGTGACCTCAACCGTGCCGGAGCGAGTGGCAGAGTCGCGTATTCCAGCCTCCGTAGTGGATCCGTTCGAGTTGCTGTGATCGTCGCGATAATTAGTCTCGGTGTGGGCTTAGTTGGCGGCTTCCTCAGCTGGGGAGATTTGGCCGAGCGCTCGGTCGTGGCAGCGCAACGGTCGCTGGCCGATGACGTTCTTAGCGTCCAGCCTTATCGTGCCGCGGTCACGGTTACAAATTGTCTCAATCCAGAGGTGGTCGAGAAACTCAAATTGTTGCCCGGGGTCGCAAAGGTTGTACCTCAAACTCACACCATTGTTTTCTTGGGTGAGCAAAGGGTGAGTGTGGCCGGGGTGGACCCGGACTTTCCATCGGGGCGGTGGACATCGCAGCTTCCCGAGGCGGATGCGCGATTGTGGCACAAGGTCAAGGAGGGTGAAGTGATTGTAGGACCTGTTCTCGCTAGCCGATTAGGACTAAAAGCCAACGATACAATCACAATTCCGACAACATCTGGTGGCAAAGCCTTCAAGATCGCCGAGGTCCGCTATCCACCACTTAACGCTGCATGGCAGGGTCATATTATTGTTATGTCACATGACCAAGCTGCCACAATCAAGAAGCTGGCGGCCCGGTTCTCCTATGTTGTGTTGCATCCAGGTGAGTCCGATCAGGCCTTCCGAGATGCAATGCGCGCCTCGCCGGAGTTGGCACATCTAAAGATCGAAAAGCCGCTCACGCTGGCGGCAGCTGCCCGTCAAGTACTGACAACCTATACTCAGCCGCTGGTCGTTATCGGCTCTGTAGTCATCGTGTTTGGCGTCTTCTTGGTGTTGACATATCTTGTTATATCGATGCGGCGAATTCAGGGAAAACGATCAATGTTACGGATCTCGGGTAGTTTTACCCAACTCGACCGACAAATTCTGCTGCAGACAGCTCTTGTCGTCGGAGTCAGTTCGGGAATTTTGGGCGGTTCAGTGACTCTGTTGGTTTCTTGGGTGATGACCCAACTGGCCCGTCCACACTTTGGTGTAGTGATTCCGTGGCACATCATATGGTCGAGAGTGGTTTGGTCATTTGCTGGGGCCCTGCTCATCACGCTGTTCGCCTGTTTGATTGCATCTGCCAAAGTTTGGCGTGTGGGTGAGAACTGGCCAGAGTCGGACTGATACTTGACTGGCAGGAACTTACAAGTAATCTAGACAACGATGCATCAGGCCCAATTGGAACCAGTTTTAGAAGTAGTTAAGCTCGCCGCCAAGCGGGCAAACGAAACATTGGCAGATGTCAATCTGGCTGTGTATCCGGGTGATCTTGTCGTGGTGTTGGGTGCTGGAGCAGATCTACTTGTGGATGTGTGCGCCCGAAGGCCCAAGTCGGGCCCCACAAGCGGCACAGTTCGCTACAGGGGAGAGCCTGTCGTTGAGCGAGGTCGCTCATCCGGTCGTGGTCGGGGTCGGGGTCGGGAGCCGGATCGAGGCCGTGGCCGAGGTCGGCCGCGCGTCTTGCCAGCAAATGTCGCCATAATCGACAAAATCCCAGGTGTCTTGCCGGCTCGGTCGGGCCAAGATGCCATCGTTGAGACCTTGGCACTCAAGGGTATCAACGTGTCGCCACGCCATGTTAGTGATATGGGCGACGCGCTCGAGCTTGGTGATTTGCTGCGGGCCAGCACCTACGAGATCGCTGGAAGCGAATTACATTTGCTCGACTGCATGCGGGCCGTCCTGGAAGCGCCCAGCCTAATACTCGCAGTCGACCCATGGCCGCGTCGGATGCGCAACGAGACAGTGCGTGAAAAATGGTATGAGACGCTGGCGATTGCTGCCAAAGCAGGAGCCGGCGTCTTGTTGCGCAGTGCGACCGATGACCTAGATAGACTTGCCCGTGTCTATCCTCCTGCGAATGCTTTGATGTTTCATTTCGGGGGCTACGAGCTAGTCGCTTGAGTGTTGTTGTGTTTGACCGGGCCGTGCCGGGCCCGTCGGCCAGAAGTGGTCAGGACGAATTGGTCTAAACGTCGTTAGTCTCTTAAGCATGTCAAGTTCCAAGTCCGCCTCGCCCTCACCAGACACAGCGCTACCGCCCCGGACCCGTTCACGCCTCCCCACTTACGTGAGAATTTTTGAAGAACTGGCCCAAGGAGGCCACAGGATTGCTTCGTCTCTCGTAGTTGCCCGGCAGGCAAATGTTTCAGACACGATCGTTAAGCGTGATCTGGGTCGGCTCGATGGTCAGCTCGGGTGTGTTGGTATCGGTTACAACGTGGAGTATGCGATCTACCGTTTGCGTGCGACTCTGGGTTTGCCTACTCGTCCGATTTCTATCATTCTCGGCGGCGATGGCCCGTTAGCTGTTGCGTTGTCAGATGGCGAAACGTTGTTGCCTGACTATGACTTCAAGGTTGTGGCTACTGTCGAGCTCAGCTTAAAAAAGGCAGCGGAAAATGCCGGCAGAGTCCTGATTCCCCGTGCCGACATTGAACGGGCTGTCAAAGAAAATGATGTGAACTGCGCCGTCGTTTGCACAGCCCCAGCCCAGACCTACGTAGACGACTTTGCTGCAGCGGGGGTTAGCTCGATGATCTGCTGTGTGGCGGAAAACGTAAATGTGCCCGATGGTGTGAATTTCGCAAACCTGGGCCTTGCCGATCGGATCAGAGCAATCTTCACAGCGACCTGAGTCTTACCTCACAACCCCGCCCCTGGCACTAATGCACTAATGCGCATAGAGAAAGTTGCATTCTCTATGGGGCCAAATTAGTGTGGCTCTCCACAACACCTTTGCTGTTTAGGCGGAGGGTCAGAAAATCGCTTTGTGGGTAGTTTGCAATGCAGTCATCAGGGATGAATCGAAACGGTGAAAGAGTGGCGTGGTGGAAGCGCTGGGGTGGCGCTATCAGTAGCGCACTAGTTGTTTACACTGGCATCGCAGGCATCGTGGCTGTACCCGCCGCAGGAGCACAAGACCTCGTCGCTATTCCAGGCGAGGCCGATGTTGCCCCTGACTCTCCGCCAACTGTGATTGAATCACCCCCTGAAGCACCGCCGGTGACTGTGGTTGGTTCGTCCCCTGATGTCCCGTCGGTCGTGACGGAATCGTTTCCTGAAGTGCCGGTGGCCGGCACTGGAAGCATCGCTCCCGGCGTTGTACCCGCTCTGGAAGCCGCTCCCGTTCCCGATGTGACTAGCCGTGGCAGTGAGCCGCAAGTGCCTCCTGTTGCCGAGACTGCCCCTCCCCGTGGCGAGGGTTCTGGCGTGGTGGTGGAGCCCCCACTTCGGGAGATTCAAGTGCAGCGAGACGTACCAGTCTCGGAAGGTCATCGAAGCGGAGTGCGGGCGAGGTCGCCTCTCGACACCGCGATCGTATCTGTCGAGCCAGGCAGACATCGCCCTGCCGTCGGTGGTCATACGTACACGGCATTTCCAGGCTCGTGGGCTAAATCATCATCGGGTCGGAATTTTCCGTTGGCTGGCTTTGGTGCCGATGCCTGCTCGAACAGTTTTGGAGATCCTCGCTCCGGTGGCCGCAGCCATCAGGGCAATGATTGTTTCGCCCCTACCGGCACACCCATCCTCGCTGTTGAAGCAGGAGTGATTGCCAAGGTGGGAACAGGTGGTCTGGGAGGCAACTCTATCTGGTTGCAGGGCGATAGCGGCTTTGCTTACTACCACGCCCACAATTCGGCCAATAGTGTGGTGCAAGGCCAGAGAGTCGCGCAGGCGCAAGTGATCGGCTTCGTTGGCAACACCGGCAATGCGGCTACAACTCCACCCCATCTGCATTTTCAAGTTCACCCTGGCGGCATGGGAACACCAGCTGTCGATCCCAATCAGTTCCTAATTGCTTTGGCGAATGGTCAGGGTCAGGGCAAGCTTGCGACCGGTTCTGACCCAACTCTAACTGGGGGTGTGGCTGGGCTGGAGTTGCTGACAGTCTCTGGTAGCGCTTTGCCGTTGTCCGAGATGAGATTTGATGCTTCCAAGATGGTGATCAATCCTGTCGGCAAGGGTGGACTAGCGAGCGAGGGGCCCCGCGTGCATGTCGACGGGGAGGGTCCCTACACAGTCGAAATTTGGGCCGGGCAAGTTTTGCGCTCGCTTGCTCGTGGAGCGGGCGTGCCAGAAGCCCAGGTGGTTACGCCTGAGCACGTGCGGGCGATGATCGCCTTTGCTCACGCTGAGGGCGGTGGCATCAAGGGCCATCTGGGACGCAATAACCCGCTCAACACCAAGAAGCTCGATGCTGATCTTGGTGGTGTGCGAACAGGCAAAGAAGGTGGTGGATTCGCCACGGTTGATTATCCGACGCTCGACGCTGGTGTCGAAGCCGCTGTCCGTACCATTGAGCTTGATCACTACGGGCGCCTGCGAACTGTGTTCCTCGATGGAGCATCGAGTGGGCAAGATGTGTTCCGGCAGCTGGCAGCCGTTGATGCGGCGCCTGGCAATCGGGATTGGAGTGAAGATGACGCGGCCCATCTGTCCGAAAACCTGCAGGTCTTGCGTCAAGTCACTGGTGACTATGACAGGTATGCCGGACAGGTCCTAGATTCGTCATCTAACTCCGGCGGTCGATCTGGGGAACCAAGTCGGGCGGCGGTTATTGGGGCCGATGCTGTTGCCACTGCTGCCGCACAAGAGCAGCCTGAACATCGAAACCTCCAATACGATTGGAGTTTCGGTGATGGTGGACACGCTGTAACGACCGACCCCACTGTCGGTCATGCCTACACGTCGGCTGGGCACTACGACGTTGCGGTTGTTGTTTCCGGTTCGGAGCATCAGGTTGGTAGCGAGGCCACTTCCGTCGTTGTCTCACATTTTGATGCGGCCGCTAGTGCCAGGCTCGCGCCAAACAAGCTCCAGAGTGCGCCGCCCATGCATAAAGATGGGCTTTGGTTCTTGCACGGGGGTCGCAATGCTGAGGCCGGCTTCAACGCGGGCCAAGCTGGCGATGTGTTGGTTCCGGGGAACTACCGAGGTCTTGGATATGAGAAGGCGGTTGTCTTCCGTCCCGGTGATGGTTCGTGGATGATTGAAGACCGACATCTGTCGGATTCCCTAGGCTTTGGTGTCGGTAGAAGTTACACACTTGGCCAGGCTGGTGATATTGCAGTGCCGGGTGACTACCTGGGGATTGGTTCCGACCAGCTGGCTGTTTTCCGACCAGCCGATGCGACGTGGCGAATTCTTGATGTCCACGGCGGCGACCCCGTAGAGCACGTTCCCTTGGTCTTTGGGCAGCAGGGGGACGTGCCGGTCCCAGGCGACTATCTCGGTAACGGCCAAGCCCAGTTGGCGCTATATCGGCCGGCTGATGGTACCTGGCACATACAAGGCCTGACACGCGAGGCGAAAGTTGCGGGGGCACCCACTGTCTTCCAGCTCGGCGAGCGAGGCGATCTGCCTGTTCCGGGTCGCTATTTCACCGGCTCTCAAATCCAATTAGCTGTGTTCAGACCTTCGACGGGTCAGTGGATCGTACGAGACATCGACGAGTCAGGCAACCAAGCGAAGGAAATTTACACGCCAGGTACATTCGGTGGCGGCGACGACATTCCTATGCCGGGTTTTTACGATCCGGCTGAGCCAGAACGGCTGCAAATTGGCGTGCTGAAGCGAAGTACCGGAGCCCTCGAGGTCTTTGAAAGACAGGTGCCATCTTTCGAAAAGCTTGTTGGGTCGATTGCGCAAAAAGTGATGTCAGATGGTTAGAGCGAGGGTCCTTACGGGCCCTACGGTCGAGGCCCGAGATCCAAGTGTCCGTATGGTGAGCATAATTTCAGACGTTGACGCCGGAATGGCAACGATCCTGATCTTGCTTTCTTTGACGGTAGTGCTTGTCGCGTCGACAGTGCTCAGTCTCGACATTGTCAGTTTCATCGCAATGCGTCAACAAGTGCAAGATTCCGCTGACTCGGTTGCAGCGTCAGGTGCTGGGGAGACTTTCGAGTCGATCAATGCTTCTAGCAGTGGCGTGAGGGTTGAAATTGACTCAGAGAGGGCCAGGATTGTCTCAAAACGCGCCCTGGATAGTTTCAATCAGGGCCAAAGGTCTCAAACTGTGTTGGTATCTCAGAGTTGTGTGTCTCCGGGGGCGGGTGGGGGCTGCGAACGCGGCTGGGCAGTCACATTGCGCCGGTCTTTCCCGAGCTTGTCGCTTCGATTTTTAGGCGTCAGTACTGACGTTCCAGTAGAAGCCACTGCGGTAGGTGTTCCGGAGGCTGTGGATGCTGACTAGGACCAACCGTGACTTTCGAACCAAAAGGATTTTGATATGAGCAGTCGTGACGCGCCCACCGAATCTCTCAAGCCCATTGCCGAGCCCTTTTCGCCCAGGCCAGTGCTGAGGTCCAGGCCAAGCTCGCGGCAGCCTATTGCCGACAATGTGCCTGGCAAAGGGCGCCGACGGTGGCGGCCCAGCCGCGATTCGGCGTCGGTGGTCGCGGGAGTGGTACTTCTCGTGGTCATGCTGCTGCTGTTAGTAAGTCGCCTCGGCGAAAGCAGTCAGGCAGTGGCGGTAGCAGCTGTCGATATAGCACGAGGAACCAGGCTCGATGCGTCGATGCTAAAGACAGTCCAAGTGAACGTCAGCCACACATCGGGATTCCTGACAATTGACCAAGCGATGAGCGGCATGTCGGTGATGGCCGACCTCAAGGAAGGCATGCCGGTCATGGCTTACGCATTGGCTGACCAGCAAACCGTAAGCCACGACAAGCAGACCTTCGCCATTAGTCTGCCCGTCGAGAATTTTGTCAACGGCGATGTCAATGTAGGCGACTCGATTGATGTCTTTGTAACTCGCCACAGCATTTCGGATGAGAGAGTAATTGAGGGCGCTTGGATTGCTGAGGGACTGCGTGTGGTGGCATCCCGGAGTTCTGGGGAGGCTGCGGGGGCGCAATCCACGCGTGGCCAACTTAGCCTCGTTGTTGAAGCAGAACCAGACGTTGTCGCCGCTGTGCAAACAGGGCGCGTCGCCGGTGGCGATAGCGGGAGCTTTGTTGCCAAGAGCACTGGTATGCCCACGGGCCACGTCCAGTTGTTTAACTGGACATCGTTAATGAGCTCAAGAGAGAGGTGAGCATGCAAGCGTCCAAGATCGTTGTTCTTGCCGATCACAGAGACAGGTGGTTGGTGCCACTCATGCTCTTTATGAGTGAAGCGCATGTTGTTGAGGTCTATCGCAGGTTGCGCACGCCACGGCAAGTAGTCAAGCTGCTCCGACATTGCGCATCCGACGAGTTCGTGGGCCTTGTTGTTAGCGCTAACCTCATGTCGTCCGAGATTGCGGTTTTGTGCCATGACATAGATATGACCCTGATCGTGGTTGGGGGCGGCGGTCTTGTCGCAACGGACCAACACCTGATAACGCTAACGGCTGATGCCTCGCCCCATGAAATAGTTGACACCCTCATGCTGCACTGTCTTGACGGAAGCGGTGGACGCCAAACCGACGATGAGTCGACAACAGGGGACACCCCATGGCCCTTAGGCGACCTGGTTGTGTTTTCGAGTCCACCCGGAGGGCCTGGTAACACTGTCGCGGCTATGAATTTGGCAGCCGCATGGAATAGTCAAGCTGCCAATCTAGGAACCAAACCATGTTTGCTCCTTGACATGAGTATGGAGAATCCGACCGTGGCACTATGGCAGGGTATTTCGCTCCCGCACAAGACTGTCCTGGATCTCTTTGTCTCTCAAACGCCTCAGTCGCAACGAGTTGAGGACTGCACTATCAGAAACAACATTGCCGTGTCACGCAAGGGCGTACGTAGAAGTCGCCTTGACTTTGTGCCAGGAACTCGCCAATTGTGGCACCAGGTAAGCCCTGCCACGGTTGGAGAATGCATACAAAACTTGCGTCGAGAATATGTCGTCATCTGCGACTTGGACTCAGGTAGAGGGCGGGTCAATCCCACCGTCCGGAGCCTGTTGATGGGTGATGCCACTGCTTGTGTGCACGTCTTTCGGACTGATCCGGTCAACATGGCTGTATTTCGAGACTGGCTTTACGAGCAGTCTCCAACGGGGGCAGACGTATATGCCATTGCCAATATGTACCAGCCAGGCAAGAGGCACATGGCCGAAATCTACGACCTGGCAGCTCGCTATTTCAATTCGCAGCTCAGCATTGCCCACTTCGTGACCGCAGAGCCCGAGGCCATGTGCGCGTTACGAGAGAGCCAGGCTTTCAAAGGGAGTCTCTTTCGAGCGATGAACGAACTGGCCCAAAGCGTTGTGTCCGAGTCGGCGATGAAGCAAGCGCTAACCAGAGAGGTACTTTCATGACTGATGAGACCATGGGCAAGACTGCCCAGCGAATTGTGCTCGAGGCTGTCCAGGAGCATCTTGAGCGTGAGCGCCTCGATGTTGATGATCTCGATGAGAGTCAGCTCTCCGACTTGGTGATACAAATTGTCGACACTTACATTGACATGTTTCATCGTCAAAGAGGCATGCCCCACCAGGTGCCACAGCTAACGAAACGTGAAGACACGATCTCCAACGTCGTAGACCACTTCAGATCATTCGGCGTCCTTGGCCCATTCATGCGTGACGATTCAATTTACGAAGTTCAAGTATCTGCACCCGACAAGATCATGCTCTATCACACCTCAGGGGAAGTTCACGAGGCCCCAAGTGTGTTTCGTGACGACAAGGCTGTCGAACGGCAGCTGCGGCGGATGTTGGCATCAGATCCAACGGGAACTAAACATCTGGATGAGCGGCATCCGATCGTCAACGCAATGCTGGCTAACGGCTCAAGACTCCATATCGTAGGGCCACCCCTGGCCCGCCGCTACAAAGTGAACATAAGAAAGGTGGTTGGCTTGCCGAGTCCGAGCATTGCGGCCTTAACTAGCAATGGAACCTTGTGCGAGGCAGCGGGTGACTTCTTGGGTCTAGCGTGGGATGCCGGACTGTCTGTCTTGGTGGGTGGGCCAATGGGGGCCGGCAAGACAACAATACTGCGGGCATTGCTGGCCGACACCGACCCAAGCGAGCACGTTGTGGTCGTTGAGGAGCATCCAGAAATTGACCCCGACGAATTACTGCACCCCAACCTAGACAGTCTGATGTGTCGACACAGTGACGATGCTCAACTGTTGGTCACCCTGCAAGATTTAGTCAAAGAGACCATGCGGATGCTGGCGACGAGAGTAATCGTTGGTGAAGTGCGCGGTCCCGAGGCGATTGACTTGCTTACAGCAATGAGCACCGGCGTCCCTAGTGCCTCAACTCTTTATGCGCAAACGGCGTCTGAAGCAGTGAGCAAGTTCAGCCACTATATGGTTCGATCAGGATTAATTCAGCCCAGAGAGGCTAGTGAAGGCATAGCTCTTGCGCTCGATCTGATTGTCATATGTGAGCGTATCGATGTCTGGATTGATGACGAATCACACAACGTTCCAAGGGTCACAGAAATCGCAGCTGTGGACGGCGGCCTAAGCGTGCATGGCAATGTTCTCCTCAAGACCCTTTTTTCATATGATGACCGAGAACAGCGACTCGATTGCCACGGCGGTGGCAAATTTAATGACAGGCAGATGAAAGCCTTCGACCGCTCGGGTATTGATATTAATGGCTTTTTCCGGGACCTCCTAGGGGAAGTTGCCAGCCCGGGTGGGGTAGCGGCATGAGCACCACAACTATTGCCGTAGCCGGCTTTTGTGGCTTTCTAGGGATCGTTCTCCTGCTCTCAGGCCAGCGGTCCCGTCGTAGCAAGTCGCGGATGGGTCATAGTGAGCGACGAGAACAAAGGCATGGGCCTTTATTGGCCGGCCAGTTACAGGCAGCCGGTCTACACATCAGACCTGTGGTATTTGTGATGACAGCGCTGCTCTTGGGGCTCGTATCGGCCTTGGTTGTTGCCCAAGCCTTCTCGAATGTTGTTGTGGCAGTTGCATTTGCGGCAGTCACCCTTGTTTGGCCATGGACCTTCGTGCGCTATCGAGTCCGGCGTCATCATCACGCCCTAGCAGAGGCCATGCCCGAAGTCGTGCAATGCATCATTCGAGAACTGGCAGCTAACAAGCCAATCGACGAAGCTGTAGAAATTCAGGCCGTGAAAGGCCCTGTCGAAATGCGGCCATACTTCAGCACTTTTCGTGCCAACTACCGGCTCACGGGTGACTTCGCCGGCGCATTGCGCCGCATGGTCAAAGAGCCGATCGGGCTTTCCGAAATCGACAAGACAGTAGAGACGCTCATCATCGCGCAGCCGCGGGGCGGAACGGCCATCCCGATCGAAGTGTTGCGCGAATTGGATAAATCGTTGCGTGACGATCGTGAGCGCCGGATGAAAATCCTGGCTGCGATGCATAGGAATCTGCTTGTTGTGAAGCTAGGTCTCGTAATCCCATGGGTGGGGCTGTTCTTTTTCACTCGCCAGAATCCAAGCGTGTTGCAGTCTCCGGGTGCAACTGGAGTCATGCTTTTGACTCTGGCGATGGGCGCTCTGGGTTACGTGAGCAGTCGCTACTTGATGAAGTTGCCAACAAGGCGCCGGGTATGGGCTAATTCCCGGACGGGGCCTTAGCTCTGACCAAGAGAGTTGCTTGAAATGTGGTTGCTACTGGACTTATTGACTGCGCTGTGCGCTGCACTTGCGGCGGTCTTGCTGATGCGAGGACTGGACCTTGATCCAGCGCAGCGTCGATGGCGGAGCTATCGCAAACTCCTCGACGGTGGTTCGGCTGTGGACGGCATGAGCCTGGACAGTCTGAGGCATGCTTCAGGTGTGCGTGGCATCCGAGCAGCGCTGTGGCACGACGTTGTGACCTCACTTCGTACGACCAAGCGAGACGAGCTCGTCTTGATGCTGGCCAAGGCCGGCTCCGAGCGTAGTCCGGAGGAGTTTCGAGCACGACGTTGGGTCTTGAGCCTTGCTGGGGCGGCCATCGGTTTCGGCGTCGGCAGCGTAACAGCGGATTTGATCCCGACAATTGCCCTCGCAGGACTTGGAGCGTGGACCGGATTTCTCGTGCCCAAAGCAGGCATGAAGGCGGCGATGAAGCGGCAAGAGGTGGAGGTCGGTGAGGCGTTGCCCGAAGTGATCACATTCTTAAAGATTTGTTACTGTGCCAATCAACCGTTGGAGCAAGCAGTCGAGACTGTGGCCGCTATCGGTGATGGTCCTGTGATGTCAACGCTCAAGCGGGTCAATCGGCGTTGGAAAATGGGCTGGAAGTTAGATGCAGCGTTCGAGGCAGCAGCCGAGGAACAAGGCTGCGAAGCTGCCTCGGATTTATATCTGATGTTGTCCGAAGGCGTGAAGAACAGCGGCAATGTCATGGACATGCTGACTGCTCAGCTAGAGACCCTGCGCGCAATCCAAGCGAGTCAGTTCGAAGACCTCCTTGCCAGGCGCGAGAACAAGATGCTATTGCCTTTTATTTGCTTCATACTGCCGCCGATGTTATTGCTCGCTGGCTTCTTAGTTTTTACGGGGTTGCAAACAATTGTCTAGTCATCCGACTACGCGCCAATGCACTAACTACGAGTTTTGGGCCTTGCGCTGAGTTGGTGGGGGTCCTATGATGACGACACTCTTGCGGACGAACTGACCGTCGAGCTGTTCTCGCCTCGCCACTGGGGCTCTATCGGTTCCTTCTGGGCTCCTTCCTGTTTGTGTTACTTCGTTCGGGCCCAACGAAGTTCGCTATGCATTGTGAGGTCCCAAGAATGTTGTTTCAATTAATTCTGCGAGTCTATTTCTCTTTGCTGGCAAGGCTTTTCGACAGTCAGCCGCCGGCGATAATCTCATATCGAGGCGATGACGACAGTGGGGTGTCGCTATCACTCGAGACGGTTGGGATTGCCGCTGCTGTGATTGTTCTGATCGGGATTCTCACTGCGGCCGTGATCCCCGAGATGAAGTCACTCATTGCAAGGGTCTTCGTTGAAGCTGGAAAGATTTTCAGATAGGTGCTGGCATGGGGCTCCACTGCCAGAGAGGCCAGATTGAGGCGTCAGTTCGGGAACACGCGATGGCCCACAGTTTGGAAGTACTGATCTATTTAGGAGTGGGTATGGTTGTTGCTTTGGTATTGCTAACAGGTATCGGTTTTGGCTACAGCTTCGTGCTAGCCAAAGGTTGCGTGAATCAGGCCACTCGCCAAGGAGCCATACTTCTGCAACGGATTGATCAACGCAATGCGCGGGTCAACATAGGCACGGCGCAGCAAGCGATTGTCGACTACCTGAGCCGTGTCCGTAAGGGCGAATCCTCTTCAATGAAGCCTGTTAGCGAATTTGACAATGTGAACTGTCGAATTGATGCACTTGATGCGGGACACGGCAGATTGCTGACATGTTCAGCTGATGTGACCCTCAAGCCGCCCATCGACACGATTTTTGGCAGCCTCATAGAGTTGGATCCCGTCACCATCACAAGCGCCAGCGTGGTAGAGAGCTAGGTGGCGGGTGGCTGTTGCAATGAGAGATGGCATTGCCTTGATGAAATTTCCAGATGGCACCTCGGATCAAGGCTTCAGCCAGGGCCTTGCTTGGTGTGTGTGGATCGTGTTCGTGGCAATACCGACAGCGCTGGCCGCGATTACAGGAATGGCTTGGTTCGGGAACTCAACAATGGGAGTGAACGAGCTAGCCAAGAACGTGACTCGAGCCTACGTGTTAGCGCCCAAGTCGGCAGGACCGGCAAGTGCCGAGCGGGCAGCACTAGCCACTTGGAACTCATCGGGATGCGCGGTCTTCAATGTGTGTGGGCCGGGATCACACGCAAACATGGGCGAGATCCCACCGTCTAAGGGTGGGTGCGAACTTCCGAGGATATCAAGGTCTGGCTGGGGGCCAGGCGAAACCGTGACGGTTGATGTGGCGTGTGAATTCAGGGTGGCGACACCGTTTGGAGAGCTGTCAAGGCGCTTCGAAGCCCGTAACGTTGGAGTCTTTGAGTCCAACCGATTCCCGGAGGCCTCGAGGTAAAGGCTTTGAGCAGGCACTTGCCGTCATTGCGAGCGCAGCGTGAGGGAAGTAATAGGGGACGTAACCGTTCACCGAAATTCGCCAGGAAGCCCCCGGCTTCAGTTACCTGTAGCGGTTTAAGTCTGTCTTTCATGTATAGCAAGTAGCTGTTTGGTTTCGGTTTCGAGCATGCGCGACAGGATTACCCTATCGATCTATCATGTTGTGCATGTTTCGCATGCAACGAGTTGTTGATGCCTTCTACTGGTGCTTCGACGTGGACAGTCGTGGGGCCTGATCTCAAGCCGTTCGGGCTTTGGCGAGATGCGAGTATACATTCAGTCCCTCCTCGCAAGAGTCGCTCTAACAGGCCTTTCGTCATTGCGGGCGCAGCGAGCAACTCGAAATAGATCGAACATGTAGGTTGGTCTGCGGCTTCGCCGCAGGTGGATCCTCACGGTCGGCTGGCGCCTCCCTCAGGATGACGAGAGGGGTGATAGCTACAAATGCAAGAAGCCCGAACGGCCCAATGATCCGCTGCATGCTAGACATGTTGCACAAGCGAGATCCCTGATCAGCCACCACGTTCAGGAAAGCGCTACATATAACTGAAGCCGTGGGGAGGATGCCAAATCCTTCCAAGTATGCCAGCGCTCGACGACCGCCCGGACAAGGGCCGGCGCTGGCGCTGCTCCATCTTCTAGAAGTCCCCGAGAGCGGTGGAGCGGAAGCGCTCGATGCTCCAGATTGTGATGGCGGTGATGAGCATCAGGATGCAGCTCAGCGCCATTGCTTGGCTGTAGTTGACAGTGCCGGGTCGGGCCAGCAGCCTAAAGATTGCGGTGGGCAAGGTGGGTGTTTCGGCACGGGCAATGAAGAGCGTGGCACCGAATTCACCCAGAGAGGCAGCGAAGGCGAGTGCAGCTCCGGCCCACAGGGCACGTGCTGTAAGGGCAAAGTCGACCTCACGCCATGTTCGCCACCGTGACGCTCCAAGGCTAGAGGCCACGTGGCGCAAGTTGTTGTCGATGGAGTTCATGACTGGCAATATGGACCGCACCACTAGGGGCGTTCCGATGAGGGCTTGCGCTGCCGGGATTAGAAAAACTGACGAGCTTGAGTCCAACTCGAGCGACGATATGAGAATTAAGTATCCGAATCCCAATGTAACGGCCGATGTGCCTAGCGGCAGGGTCAACAATGTTTCTAGCCCTCTTCGCAGTCCCCGAAGAAGGCGTCCCGGCCTCGGCCTATCACCGATGTTCCCAGAACTGGCCCGAGAGAGATATACGGCCCCAGCTAATCCACAGATCACCGAGATGGCCGTGGCAATGCTAGCGAAAATGAGAGAGTTTCGTACGGCAACTATTGGAGGGGTGTAGAGCGCTCCATTGTCGGGTGTCGATAGCAATGAGGTAAAGGAGCTGAAGCTGAGGCCTTGTGGTGTTGACAGCGCGCGTATCAGCAGCATTGACATGGGACCACAGATCAGAGCGAGCACCACAAGCAGGTTGCATGCCACGAAGAGTTTCTGTCCGATGCCTCTGGGTCGCAGTCCTGAGTCCGTATAGCCGACAAGTTTGGAAACGTGACCGGATACTTTGTTGATCCGTCCGCACACGACCACCAGTGAGGCAACAGTGGCCATCTGAATGAGTGCCAAAACACTTGCGACTGACAAGTTGAGTGATTGTGTTGCCTGACGAAATATCTCGACCTCAAAGTTGGCATAGGTGGGGCCACCCAAGAGCATGATGACGCCGAAGGATGTGAATGTAAAGAGAAACACTAGGACTGTGGCGGCGCTCAAGGCTGGTCGTAGCTGGGGAAGAGTTATCCGCCAGAAGGTTCGAGCACGACTACTGCCCAAGCCCCGAGCAGCATCCTCGAGGTCACGGTTGAGATTGGCCCAATAGCCACCCACTGTGCGGACTACTACCGAGTAGTTGAAAAACATGTGCGCTACCAGTATCGCCCAGATGCTGTGTTGCCAGTCGACAGGCCCAAAGGCCCAAGTGAGTAGTTGACTGACTGGGCCGTGGGATTCCAAAAGTGTCAGAAAAGCAGCACCGACGACGACTGGTGGCAGCACAAAAGCGACGGTCATGAGAGTGCGCAACAGCGACTTGCCGGGGAACGAGAAACGGGCAAAAACGTATGCGCCAGGAAGCGCAATGACTAGCGTGAGTAGGGTCGACAAGACAGCTTGCCACAACGAGAACCAGGCAACCTTCCAATAGCGCGTATTGGTGAGAACTGAGAACCAGTCGCCGCCTGTGCCCAGATCGTCTCCACTAAATGAACGCGCAAATATCGTCACTAGTGGCAACACGAAGAACACGCAGAAGAATGCAAGGGGGATTATGCCCAGTCCGTGCCGCCAGCGTGACCGGCCGTCGGAGAGGCGTCTCTTTGGACTTTTCTGGGGGGGAGTGTCGCTAACCATTACCTCCCACCGTCATTGCGAGCAAGGCGCCAGCCGCAGCGTGGCAATCCAGGCAGTGGCGTACGTGAATGGGATGGAGGTGCTTCGAACTGGATCCTCACGCCCTGGCTGGTGTCAGGGCTCAGGATGACGGAGGGGGTGGACGGGCCGTGAATGGCTATGCTCTCAGTGCAAGACGACGTTGTCCCACTCCTCAATCCATCGGTCACGGTTGGCGCCGATCTGTCGATAGTCAAGTTCGTATGGTCGGTTTACGACGGGGCCATGTTGGAGTTCCGCGTCGATCACCGATGCATACTTTGTGAAATCCTTTGGCAGTTCAACATCTGCATTCGCTGGATAAACGAACATCGACAGAGGTATGGATTGTTGAAAGTCTTGGGACAACAGAAAGTTAACTAGCTCTTTGGCTCCTCGTGAGTTCTTAGCACCCTTGACAACGCCGGCGAACTCGACTTGGCGGAAGCACGTGCCGGCCACAATGCCAGTTTGTGGTTCCGATGGTGGAGGTTGGGAAAATATCGCTTGGGCGATGGGGCTCGTGGCGTAAGAAACGACAAGAGGGTGACTCCCCTTTGTCGCACCGGCCGAGAACGAATTGTTGTAGGCAATGTTCCAAGAAGTCACAACCTGTACGTCATTGTTGCGCAACTGACGCCAGAAAGCGGTCCAGTCCTGGTTCTGTGCTTGGGCTGCCCCGGTCGCCGATGCGTTGGCGTCTGTGTGGCTAGCTGCGATGGTTGCCAGCATGAAGGCAAGTCCGGGCGACGAGGTTGCTGGTTGCTCGACAGTAAGTAAGTTCTTGTATTTCGGATTGGTTAGGTCAGGGAGCGATGTTGGCGGCGTGAGGTTGTGTTCCTTGAAATAGGTTTTGTCGTAGTTGACACACACGTCGCCATAGTCAACAGGTGTTACCCGCGACTTTTCGTCGAGGCGAAACTGTGTTGGAACCGAATTGATGTCTTTAGCCACATACGGCACAAAAAGGTCAGCATCGAGAGCTCGGGCGAGGAATGTGTTGTCGACGCCATAGATCACATCAGCGCTCGGCGAAGATTTCGTGAGAATTGCCTGGTTGAGCATTTGGCCTGTATCGCCCGCCGCTAGCAGCTTGATTTTGAGCCCAGTCTCGTTTTCAAACTTCTTCAAGACATCCTTGGGAACATTGAAAGACTCGTGAGTCATAAGCACTACCTGGTTTGCGGCGTTCTGCGCCCCGCAGCCTGCTGTTGCATATCCGGCAGTCAAGACCAAAGCAACTGCGAGACAGATGCGAGGAATGTGGTTCATCAGGTAACCATTCAGCCCCCCCTCGACCTCGAGGCTACGACCAGTCCTTTCGTCATTGCGAGCGGAGCGAAGCAATCCAGGCTTTACTGCTTTGCGCCGCGAAGCAAGCAAGGCAAATGGATCGAATCTGTGGGTGGACCTGCGGCTTCGCCACAGACCCTGGATTGCTTCGTCGCAAGCTCCTCGCAATGACGGAGTGGGGATGTGAATGGTTACGTTCGTGAGTGGTTTCATTTGGCATTGCCCCCCAAGTCAAAGAAGTTCCGAATCGCCGGGTCGAAGAAATGTGGGTTTGAGGAATCGATGGGGGATGGTTGAATGACGAGCAGAGTGCCGCTGCTGACACGAATCGTGGCGCTGGGCGCAGTGAAAGTGTTGCTGAGCCCACGTGATGTGCCCGGCTCAAGGTCTTCCTCGACAAGCGGATATTCGAGCCCATCTGTGGATACGCCACGGGCGGGCCCCGCAATCGGCAAGAGACTTACGAGGTCGCCAGGTTGGCCGACAATGGATGTTTCGTCGCTCACCACGCTCATGAAGCTGGACTGCGAGACCATCGCCACGGCAAGTGAGCGGTAGCGCTCATGCCCCAAGAGCAATAGATTCTCGAGCCAGTGGTCGGTTCGGTCTCCAGCACCGCCCACAACAAGGGCGTGAGTAATGTCTCGGGCTAACGCGGCGTCGAGAGCTAGCTCTAGGTCAGATTTGTCTTTGTTGTGTGGCGCCTGAACAATTTCCACGCCGGCGGAGCGAGCAGCGGAAAGGGACGTAGTCGTGACGGAGTCTAGGTCGCCGATGACGAGGTGGAGTTGGTCCAGTTTAATTCCACACGCCAGGGCATGGTCGAGTCCTGAGTCTGCGGAAATTATGAGGCATGTGGAAACAAGGTCTTCAGGCAATGTAATGCCAGGTGAGTCGCCACCACAAAAGATGATTGCGGGCTTGGTCACGTCGATATGTCCTCCCTCTGGGCAAAGTTGCAGGCACAGCCAGAGGGTGAGCAAGAAGTGCCTCTCGTCGTCAGAGAGGTTCGATCTCTTGTGCTTCCTACGCCGGTATTAACCGGATCAGGTTTAAACGGTCGGCTACTTAACGTCAGCCCTCTCAGCCCCTGTGGACTCCCGTGCCATAAAACATCAGCCTAGTCGGCCGAGGGATCGGGCACACGAATTTTCCGTAACCATTCAGCCCCCTCCGTCATCCTGAGCCCCGGCGTCAGCCGGGGCGTGAGGATCCATCTGGGGCGAAGCCGCAGGTCCACCCGCATGGTCAAGCCATTTGAATTGCTCGCTGCGCTCGCAAAAATTCTGATTCCTGGATCCTCACGGTCGCCTAGCGGCTCCCTCAGGATGACGAAGGGCTGGGTGCGCCACTCGTGCGAGTAGGGGCTGAATGGTTGCAATTTTCCCCTCACACCGCCCTCCTAAACCGTGTTCGGGGGGCCTACGAGACATATAGGTCTAAGCGCCTATAAAAACTAGGGAAAAGGCTTAAGTTATCGTGGGTATCGGCCGATGCAAGTAAGGAAAGCTGGCCTCGTGAGACCGGTTCCGAGTTATCTCGCAGAATGGAAGTGCGTTGTGTTGTTCGGTCGAGGTTTTCTTGCTCGACATGTCCGGCGACGATGCCAGCAGCGAGCGAAGGGCCCATCCAGGAATAAATTAGGCGTCTGCAACGGTCAGGGCCAGCCCTCGCTGCGTTCCTCCTCCTCGAGTAGGCCTGCTACACATCGTCGTCGCGCCTTGCGAGTGCCGTCCCTGCCTCGCCGCAGACGCGCTACTTATTCCTGGATCGGCCCTTCTGAGAGTGGATTCACCGTCGTTGAGATGATGGTTGCACTGTCGATCTTGCTTGTTGTAATGGTATCGACCACGTTTGTGGTTACTTCTGGCCTGGCCGAGATTGGTCTTGCCAAACAACGTGATAACGCCGCAGGTCTAGCAGCGAGAACCATAGAAGAGATTCGGGCGTTGCCCTTTTCGATCGTTAGCAACGGGCTCGCCAATTCAGACGCGACGGTATCAGCCGATGCCAACATCAACGTCAATGGCTCAATATGGACTCTTGTCCGAACAGGTGAGACCATTCCCCACGGCGATCTCGACTACACGCAGACGCCTCTGGTTCCCCATAGTTATGTTGAGAACCTGAATAATCGTGACTACACCATTGCGGCCTATCCCACTGCCGTGCCAGACAAGACAAACACTATCCGTATTTCAGTAGCAGTCACTTGGCACACCAACTTGAAGAACACGCCCAATATAGGCAAGGTCGAGTCCGAAACTGTCGTGTCATCGCCTGAAGGCTGCCAAACGACATCGAACCATCCCTTTGCCGCTCCGTGTCAAGCATTCCTCTACGGGACCTCCAATATTGGCACGGGTGGTATCACGGCAACCTCGCTGAGTGGGTCGACTGAGTTGCACGCGGCGTTGGATAACACCCAGCTTACTGGTACGTCTCAGGTTGAGCAGGTGTCCACAGTAGTGGGATCAGTGCGTACGTCCGGAGCAAGACTGACTGTTCCCGGAGTGGCGAGTCAAGAGTCCGGAGCTGTGACGGCCTCGTCACGGGCGGATAATGATCCGACTACTCTGACCGGACCGGATTCCACGGCCAGCCTCACTCAAAGCGCGGCCCCGCTGTCGGGATCTTACACTGCAAACGGCTACCTAAATTCCTTCAGTGTTACGCCAAGCTCCAGCGACACTGGCTCCACCACTAGTCGAAGCGCGGCGACTGCTACGGCCCCCTTGTGCCAAGACACAAATGCTGTCACGATCAATACGTCGTTGTCGTGTGGGGGTGGCAAGGTGCGCCGAGGGGGAACTGCCAGTCTTGATGTCACCTTGTCGGGTGCAATCGGATCGACAGGGACGATACCACTGGCGAGTCTGGGTCAGCCCACGAATGATACAAGATCAGATGTTGGTCACTCGATGGCTGCTGGAGGCACTGAGTGTGTGCAAGCAAGTGGCGAAGGGTGCGCATATGCGAGCATTCTTCGTAATCATGGTTTGATTCGCCTCGGTGGCTTGCCAGCCCAGGTGATCACTAATGGTGCTGCTCCGGCCGGATGGGCGACTGCTGACAACTACTTGATCCAGATTTCCAACTTCGCTGACACTGTCCAGTCCGAGAGCGGGTTGGGGGCGGCAGTGCCAAGTGTGACACGCAACTCGGGCGAACTCTCTTATTGGACCGGCGCTGGCTATCAGACCCAAACGATTGATTGGACGTCCAGCCCACCCACGATCAGCGTCACCCCGGTCGATATTACCGATGCCAGCACGGGCCTCCAAGTGCAGATCCAAGCGACTGTTACTGGCGGATCTGGCGTGACGACATCAGACAATCCGAGTGGTTGCTCCACTCCGTGCGCCTCTTCGGCAACTTCCGAATCGCCGATAGTTGGAGACATTGTTTACACGCTTCTGGTCGGCGGTACAACGATTGCTAGCTACAACATCCACGTTGATTTTGGTGCCCTTTCTGTTCAGACTTCCTACCAGGCGGCTCCAAGTGGCTAAACATGAACGTCTCGACAAGTTAAACTGCTCAGGATCAACTCTCGTAGAAACGAGTATTGGCCTCGCCGTGCTGGGACTTGTTTTCGCCACGGCGTTTAGCGCATTTTCGCTGTTCCAGTCTGTGACACTGCCAGCCGAGCAGCGCAGTAACACTCGCGAGCAAGCAAAGCTGGCGCTGACTCAGATTGATCGGCACGTGCGTTCAGGCAATGTTCTGTACGATCCAGCGACAGAATCGAGTCCCGGATTGAGCTTGCGCATATACACACAGGCCAATGGCACACAGCGCTGTGTCACTTGGCGCATCGAGAGCCGGCAACTGCAAGTGCGGTCTTGGTCGCCGGTGTGGCGGACAGACGGTGAGGTGTCAGGATGGCGCTCGGTAGCCACCGACATTGACAACACATCTTTGCAACCGGTGTTCATTCTCAATCAGACTGGCAACTTTGGGAGCCGCCTAATTGATGTCGATTTAACGGTGCGTGTGGTGGGCAGTAATGCACAGGCGGTGAGGGTAAAAACATCGATTGCTGGGCGAAACACTTCTTACGGATATGGAGCAGGAGTTTGTAACGATATTCCTCCAGGAGCCTGAGGAGGCGGGACATTATGCGTAAAGCACTTTGGCGAGACGACAGCGGTGTGGCCCTGATAACTGTGATGCTGTTGGTACTAGTCGCTGTGGTCTTGAGCGCAGTCGTATTTCAGCTGGCGCTGCATAACCAGGACTCCTCTAGTCTGAATCGCAAACGCGTGCAATCCATTGCAACCGCAGAGGCTGGCATAGACCTTACTCTTGCCAGGTTAAGCACCGTGCCATCGCCATGTACAGGTGACGCTGAGTTGACTGGCCAATCGCACACAAGCCCGGCCGTGTCGACTTATACGGTGACCATTGACTACTATGCCACCTATCCTACCTCCGGGTCGCCCCTTCAGTGCACTGCGGGTAGTGGCCCAACATCGACCCCGGCCGCCGCTGTAATTAGTGCGGTTGGGACCTCCCATGGAGGTCCACGCAAAATGCAATCCCTGGTTCGTTTGAATCCGATCCCTGTGGCCGATCCCGGTTTTAATAGAGCGATCTTTTCGAGCCGTCAGATGAGTGTGTCAAATAGCCCGAATATTTATGGATTCAACGGTAATGATGCAGACATTTACACGAACGGCGATTTTTCATGCTCGAACAGCCAAACCTATTACGGTTCCGTCGTTGCACAAGGAACCGCAACTATGGCGAACTCGTGTTCAGTTCGCCAAGACTTGTACGTGGCAGACAATGTGACAACGTCAGGGCACAATGACATTGGTCACGACCTCAAGACTTCAGGCGGAAACATCTCGCTTAACAAGAACACAACCGTCGGTCATGATGCAATCGCTGCTGGAACAAACTCGGGGGGAACCGTTGCCAACACCCGTGTCTCAAATGCGACCTTGGCTGCTCCTCCGCGACGGGATTTGCCGCAAGTGAACTTTTCAGCCTCTGCCTGGCAGGCGGCCGGATATACGAGTCAGATAACCAACAACAATTGCACAACAGGCTCTGGTGGGGTGTACGAGGAGATCTCTAACATGAGTAGCGCTACTGCTCCAACCGTGATCCAAACCAGTTGTGCTCTGAGTTGGGCTAACAACACGACGATCACGCTCAACAACAACCTCGCCATCTTTTCTACGGGGGGATTCTCTGCCGTCAATAACTTCACGGTCAAGTCATCTGGGTCGACACGACGTGATCTCTACCTTATTGTTCCGTTTGCTGCTGCAACACAGCCGTGCACGACGCCCGGAATTACCTTGAGCAACAGAACTACTTTCAACAACACGACCAACCCGATCCGCGTAATGATGTATACGCCATGCTCGATTACGGTCAGCAACAAGTCGAGCTTTTCGGGCCAGATTTACGCAGATAACGTCACCTATGGCAACAACTTCGACATGTACTACTCGCCAATGAACATTGCCGGCACCGTATTCCCTCCCGTCTCTGGCGGGACCCCGGCCGGTTTCTCTATCGACACCATTTACAAGCGCGAAACCACGTAAGACCCATGACAGATTGGAACTATTCACCTCCTCCGGGCACGAGGTCTGTGAGCTAGCCGCTCTCGTCATTGCGAGGAGCCCGTCCTGGGTCGCAATGACGGAGGGGGGTTGCGACAGATCTTAGTCAAGCAGGGGACTTGACGGTTAGCTGGTGATATACTGCGCGCTGTAAGACGCTCTGCACTCTGGACCGGGCAGCGGCCCCCGCCGATGGAGCGGCAACCTGAAAAAATTGGAAGTGTTTGTTATGGTCAAGACAGAATCACGCATGTTAGAACTAGGCACGCAAGTGCCTGCTTTCTCTCTCCCGGATACAACCGGCGATATCGTCGACTTGTCGATGTACGAAGGGCGACCTCTCCTGGTGATGTTTATTTGTAATCATTGCCCCTATGTGAGGCATATACGTTCACAAGTGGCGTTGCTAGGCAACGAATACCTTAGCAAGGGCGTCGGTGTGGTTGCGATCAATTCCAACGATTCAGAGGCTTATCCGGACGATTCGCCAGCCGCCATGGTTGCTCAAAAGGTGGAATTCGGCTACGAGTTTCCCTATCTCATTGATGAAAGCCAGGCTGGCGCCAAAGCCTTCAGCGCAGCTTGCACTCCGGACTTCTTCCTCTTTGGTGCTGACCACCTCCTTGTCTACCGTGGCCAACTCGATGACAGTCGCCCCAGCAACGACATTGCCGTAACGGGACGTGACCTTCGCTCAGCTTTGGATGCCGTTCTAGCCGGCCAGCCGGTATCGAGCAAGCAACTACCTTCGATGGGTTGCAACATAAAGTGGCGTCCGGGCAACGAGCCCGCTTACTTCTCAAGTGGCCTACGTCTTATCAAAGCTTGAGCAACCCGTAACCATTCAGCCCCTCCTCGCAAGAGTGGTGCTACCTGGCCTTTCGTCATTGCGAGGAAGCAGCTCGGGGCGACGAAGCAATCCAGGCTTTACTGTGTTGCGAGCGCAGCGAGCAATTCAAAATGGATCGCAATGCTGACAAAGTCCTGCTCACTGCGTTCGCAGAATATTTATAGTCTGGATTGCCAACGCCCTGTCAAAGCCCAGGGCTCGCAGTGACGGGGTGGGGGACGTGAATGATTACAGCAATGCAACGTTTCTCCTCTAGGGTGAGTGAGCCGAGTCGGTCCTGCCAGTATTTTCGAATTATCCTCCAGTGGGTCAGGTACGGCAAGACCCTGAGAAAGGCGATGACAAATGCCAGAAGCAGCCCCCGGAATGCAGTCGATTTGCGATGACCTTTCGGATGAACATGCCAGTCTTGACCACCTCGTTGGTACTTTGCGCGAAGCTGACTGGTCTTCGCCGACACCTGCTCCTGGGTGGACAATTCGAGACCAGATCAGCCACTTGGCGTTCTTTGATGAACAAGCCGTGATGGCCATACGAGATCCGGAGCTCTTTGAACAGAAAATCCAGGACCTACTGGCTGATTCTGCCAATTTTGGGGAACTAGGCATAGGGCAGGGCCGAGAGCGATCTGAAGTCGAACTTTTGGAACGATGGCGCCTACACCGGGCAAATCTGACCCACGCCCTTGCCAGCGTCAACGTCAAAGACCGAATCATGTGGTTCGGCCTGACCCTCTCGGCGATGACCTTCGCCACCGCACGCCTCATGGAAACTTGGGCACATGGCTACGACATTGCCGACTCACTTGGCGTGGAGCCCAAACCAACCGATCGGTTGCGCCACATCGCACACCTAGGAGTTCAAACCCGCACCTGGAGTTACCAAGTTCACGCCAGGCCAGCCCCGACAACGCCGATTCGAGTTGAGCTGACATCGCCGACTGGCGACATCTGGACTTGGGGAGACGAATCGGCTCCCGACACGATACGAGGAATGGCTCTTGATTTCTGCCTGGTCGTTGCCCAACGTCGACATCTCGACGACACCGACCTCGCTACCGAGGGGCCGCTCGCTCGTGACTGGCTCTTGATTGCCCAAGTGTATGCTGGTCCGCCTGGTGCCGGTCGGGCAGCAGGAATGGGGAACTTCGATAGTGCTTCCGTTGCGAAACAGGGTTAATACAGAGTCAATTGTGGCGTCGTCGAGGGACTTTAGATCTGGTCCTCGATAGCGACGGGCCAGCTGCATAGTGGCAATATCTCGACATGCCCGAGCTCGGCCCCGTCGAGAATACTCATTTACCAACGAGAATGACCATAGCCAACTGTTCATACTTGACCTCCTATCTCGGTCGGGTCTCATTGTTTAAACAATGAGACCCGATTGCCTTAAGCGCACCTTAACTCATATGCCCGGTGGATAGGAAGGGGATAACCTGTGGATTTCCGGTGGATTTCGTTAGCTTTGGCGAGCTCGGACTCGAATATTTTGTAGGCCCATTTGGATCCAGACACGTTCATACTGTTCGCCAACTAGGTCAAGGATGTGGCGCAGTTTCGGGCCCCTGGCCAACGGGCGCCAAATAAAGAGGACGAGTTCGCCATCGGGACGCAGCACCCGTTGGCTCTCGCTCAGGGAAGGCACATATTCGGGCATTTCCTCGAGGCTGTAGCTATAAAACACGCAGTCAAATGTTTCATCAGCGAAGGGGAGCAGGTTGCCGTTAGCGCTGACGCCGTCGACTCGTTTCGCCGGACTTTCATTGCGGTCGACAAGCTTTTGCACACGCTGAGCCTGCAGGTCAAGCACAACATAGACAGAATCCATGTCGAGGCGATCACGCACATGCTTGGTGTAGTAGCCACCTCCGGCACCGACTTCGAGCAAGCGCATCTTTGGTTTTGGCTTGACCCACTTGCTGTCTCTCTTGCGTAGGTCGAAACCGCCCACGGTTCTGATGAGAGGGTTTGACATCAATGAATCTGGTACGTCCACGGGTGGGTCCAATCGCATATATGTTTTGTGTGCGTGCTGGCGAGTGCCCTTGTTGGGTTGAGTCGCCAGCCGGTGAGCTTTCGTTCACTAATCGGAAACGATCTGGTAGAACTGTGCTCGAGTATATCGCCGAAAACGCCGATCCAGCGCCGGGTTTAGGGGCTTGTGAGTGGCCAGTTTAGGGAGACGCATAGATGCTAAGCCGAGAGGGAATTTACTTTGTTGACGATGGTGAAGGCGCTCCGGTCGTGCTTCTGCATGGCCAACCCGGCTTGGGCCAAGAGTGGTCAAGAATTAATTCGGCGTTGGTCGACAGTTGCCGGGTGTTGACCTTAGATCGCCCTGGCTATGGGCAAACGCTCTTGCCGCCGACGGGCTTCATGGGCAACGCCGAGGCGGTTGTCAGGCTACTTGATGAGCTAAACCTTGAGAAGGCCACGTTCGTGTCGACCAGCTGGGCGGGTGGCGTCCTGATGGCCCTCGGCAGCAAGTTTGCTGATCGCTGTGATGGTCTTGTCTTCTTGTCGTCGCCGAGTCCGCTCGAACCGCTCGATTGGAGTGATCGACTCTCCCTTACGCCGGGCCTAGGCAGAGTGGTCACCTATGCTGGCTTCAAAATAGTTCCGCTTCTTGGTAGATCGGCCCAGGCGAGAGCTTGGATGGGGCTCACCTTCAGAGAGATCAGGGCCGACGAGCAGGCCGACCTCATCAAAGTATGGCGAGGGCCGAGGCCTCGAGCAGCCTACCTTGTTGAAGCAGATGCGATGCGTCACGAACTCCCCGGTTATGTAGATGTCCTGCCTAGTCTTACGATGCCAACGGCTGTCGTTGTCGGCGAACGTGATCGGCTCGTCCCGGCCGAAATAGGGCGGCGATTGGCGGCAACAATGCCATCGGCTCAGCTGCATTCCTTGGACTTTGCCGGACACAGCATCTTCCTTGATGGCGCTCATGAGGTGGCCGATATCGTCCTTGAAATGCATCGGACAATAGCGTGAATGACCATGACTTTGCTGCCCAAGTAGCTACAGACGCCGGCCGACTCTTGCTGGATTGGCGCCGCAGCGCCCAAAATGAAGAGCTGGACTCGGCCACAATGCGGGACGAGGCCGACCGGCGATCCAACGATTACATTCTCGCCAACTTGACCGAAGTCTTTCCGGATGACGCTTTCTTGTCTGAGGAATCTGCTGACGACAAAACACGTCTGAGCGCCGATCGAGTTTGGATCATTGATCCACTTGATGGCACACGTGAGTTTGGCGAGATGGGCCGCAGTGATTGGGCTGTGCACGTGGCCCTTGCCGTTGATGGCCAACTGAAGGTTGGTGCTGTCGCATTGCCTGCTCAAGACATCACGTTCTCGACGCGAACGCCGTTCAACTTGCCGCCTCGAGACTCAGCCGCCAAGCCCAGGATCCTAGTGAGTCGGACGCGACCACCGGCATTTGCTGGCGAATTATGCGATCAACTCAACGGTGAACAAATCCCAATGGGATCAGCAGGTGCCAAAACAATGGCGATCCTACAGGGCAAAGCCGATATTTATGCCCATGCCGGGGGTCAATATGAGTGGGACTCGGCGGCTCCTGCTGCTGTGGCCCAAGCGGCGGGACTACACGTCTCGCGGCTCGATGGCACACAAATGCTCTACAACCAAGCCAATCCGTGGCTGCCGGACCTCTTGATTTGTCGCAAAGAATTCGCCTCTCAAGTGCTAGAAATTGCCCGAGATCTGAACAGTTAATGACCTCAAGTGCTGGCCTTAGCGAGCGGGCCCTCAAGTCACTAGGCTTCGGCCACTATTGGCGATCGAGCCAGTAAGAAAATACCCAAGGCCATCAGCACGATCGTCAAGGCCAGCGAGACGACCCGCAGGCCTGAGAGTCGTAGCGTTTCTTGAAAGAGAATGCTGCCCAAGGCAGCGGCCGCTAGAGAGTCTGCGACGATCAGGCTAGGCAACGAGGCTGTTAGCTTGTGCGCGTGGTATGCGCTGGACTCCAGCAATATTCCAAGTCCTCCCGAGATAACAACTCCCAAAGCGGGCAGGGTAAGTATGGCTGTCCAAACACCTTCCACCTCGATGTTGTGGGCAACCGTTTTTGTTAGCGCTGCGGTCAAAGCGAAAGTCACGCCAGTCGCCAACGCCAGCAGCACCGCCTTGCGAGCGCCATCAGATCGCGTGGCAAACAAGGTTGCAATTGCAATAACGCCAACTGCCGCAACCAAACATACAATCCAGGCGGCCAGAGTCGCAGTATCTCGGCCCGGTTCAGGGGCGTTGACCATGAGAAAGATGGTGAGACCGGCCGTAATAGCACAGATGCCCAACCAATCCGAAGCGTGCAGTCGAGAGTGTGACAGAATCGCGTTCAGTATCAGTGACAGCAACAATATGCTGCACACCATGACGAGTTGGACGACAAGCACCGCGCCAAAATAGAGGGCCACTGCCTGGAAGCTATAGCCGGCCACATCAAGGCCATTGGCAAAAAGCCACTTCGGCTTTCTGACAAGCTTGCCGAGCAGCTTGGGGCGTAGCGAATCTTCCTTCGGAAGTGTCGCAGCGGCCTGATGTTGGAGTACGGTACCCACCGCAAAACAGCACGCCGCACAAATTGAAAGGATTACTGCAACCATTAGTGCAGGACCATACTATGTACCGGCTATTCGGCCAAGGCGCACGCCGGTCATTTTGTGAAAGGCCATCGGTGGGCTCGGGGCGTCTGTGGATTGAGGCAGGGTCCGTGTAGGGATGCTGCTTGCCTGTCTAGGAACGGTCTAAATTCACCAGGAACAGATGGCCGGCCGAAGTAGCTGTCTCGCCAGAGACCTGGCAGGGGTGACTTTCCATCGCCGCTAGGCGGGCTACCTCGTTTCCATTTTCGTGCTGCCTAGCCTCTCGCCACTCTTGTAAGTCGTAGATGCGTGCCATATTGTCTGTTTGCATAGTTCGCCCTCATTTGGCAACAAGCTTGCGCAACCCGCGCGCCCATTTAGGAATTAGTACGGACAGCATCGCCTATATACCTGAGAATTTCCCCAATAATTCATGAGAATTTGGTGAGTTTGCGAATTTTCCGCCCTACGGACGCCGCCAGTCGAATAGGAGGGGGGAGTTAGGTTACGACGGTGACGTTGAAGCCGGACTTTTTGAGGGTCTTAACGACTTGGTCTACGTGTGACCGGTTGCGAGTTTCGACTTGGGCCACTACTTCGACAGTGTTGATCGGCATGGCCAGACCAGAGCGGTGATGCTCAATTGTAAGTATGTTGAGCTGATTGCGGGCTAACTCAGTTGTGAGGGTGGCTAGTGAACCGGGCTGATCGGGAAGAACTACTCGTAGAACCAAGTAGCGTCCGGCGGCGGTCATGCCGTGATCGATGATGCGCATGAGCAGGAACGGGTCTACGTTGCCGCCCGAGCTAATTACGCACGTGGGTTCGGAGCCGGGAATTTTGCCGGCAAAAACTGCGGCGAGAGCGGCAGCTCCGGATGGTTCAACGACAGTCTTGGCTCGTTCCAGCAGAACGAGTACTGCGGATGAAATCTCGTCGTCGGTGACAGTGACGATGTCGTTGACATATTTTTGTACGTGCGCCAGGGTCAGCTCGGACGGCGCTTTCACGGCGATACCATCGGCTAGCGTGGCGACTTCATCGAGGGTGACAACCTTGCCGGCGGCCAGCGATGCTTTCATGGCGGCAGCGCCAACCGGTTCCACGCCATAGACCTCGATATCTGGACGTGTGTGGTGCAGGGCTGCCGCGATGCCAGCAAGTAGGCCGCCGCCGCCTACGGGCACGATCACGCTACGCAAGTGAGGCGGGCATTCCCTGGCGATCTCCATGCCAACGGAAGCTTGGCCGGCCAAAATCGCTGGGTCATCGAACGGGGGAACGTATGTGGCGTTGTTTTCGCTGGCAAATTGGCGAGCTGCATGCATGCAATCGTCGATTCCGCCAGGTACCAAGTCTACGGTTGCGCCATATCCGCGGGTTGCATCAAGCTTGGGCAAAGCGGCGTTTGCCGGCATGAAAATGTGGGCGTCGATATTGACAAGCGATGCCGCCAGTGCGACCCCTTGAGCGTGGTTTCCCGCTGAAGCAGCAACAACCATTGACCCTTCGGGCAACTGGCTAATCCGATTGTAGGCACCACGGATTTTGAACGATCCTGTTCGTTGGCGCTGTTCCGGCTTGATCCACACCTCTCGATGCGCCAGTTTTGACAGGCTCGAGACGGTTTCACACGGTGTTGGTCGCACGATTGGGGCGAGGCGTTCCCAAGCTGTTTCGATGGAGTGGAATGAAATCAGATCTGTCATGATCGACCAACGTTAGGGCCAGATGCGCGTCTGTGTCGATTTTAGGCAGGACTTTGGTTACCAATGGCCAGTTGAACAATTTCGAGCACCGATAGGTGGGGGATTGGTGAGTGGCTTGCGGGAGGGGCCCCAGCGAACTGTCCGTCGGGGCGGTGATGGCAGTGCGCCCGTCAGTGGGCGGGCGCCTGGCTCAAGTGTGGGTGATAGAGGATTTGAACCTCTGACCTCTTCCGTGTCAGGGAAGCGCTCTCCCCCTGAGCTAATCACCCGAATTACCGTGCAGGCAGCTTATCAGACAACTGGATCCTAAATTCGAATTGGTCGTGGAGCGATTCCTGGGCGGCTTGCGTCCGACGACCAGTCTGCGCCGACTATTTTTCAAGGTGCTGGAGCAATCCTGTGCCACAGATGGGGAATCAGATGGCAGACTGAGGTGCCCCGCAGAATTCGGATAGTGAACTAGCGTATCTTTCAATGCCAAGGAGGGTGTTGTGAGTCAGCGAAGAAAGTTCACACCGCAGTTTAAGGAACAGGCAGTTCGGTCGGTGATTGAGTCATCCCGGCCGATTGGTGATGTAGCTCAGGAGCTTGACGTGCTGCCGGGCACCTTGGGTTATTGGGCGAAGAAGTATCGTCAAGAGCATCCTGTTGAGGAGTATCCACTTAGCATGTCGGAGCGTGCCCGGTTTGAGGCTTTGAGGGAAGAAAACCGGGAACTGCGACAGAAAAATGAGTTTTTGGGAAAAGCGGCGGCGAATTCAGGTGGTAGTTGCAACGGTTTGGTCGAGGATAGCGGCCGGCCTATCGTAACGAGCCACCCAGCGTCGACCACAGCAGCCGCCTATCGAGACTTTGCGGCCACCGTCACCGAACTCCTGCCACCAATCGAAATGGCCGGTTGTAGTGCCCGTGTCTTCGAACACATGGCTGAACTCGCCGGGCTTTAGCCCTTGTAAATATCCTTGCGGTGTTTGATGGCAACAACAATCACAGTGCGGGTCTTGGGCTCGATACGGTAGACAATTCGGTAATCCCCGACTCGTAAGCGCCTATGGCCTTTGAAGCTGTAACGCAGAGGCTTGCCAAATCCAGCGGGATCAACTGCCAGTCGCTCTTCGATGGCCCGTTTGATCGTCAGCCTTACTGTCTTGGGCAGGCTGGGTATGTGCTTGCGAACGACCTCGTCCTGATATCGAACCTCGTAATTCAGCGCCATGCTTCATCATGACTGTGGATCCTCGTGTCTTCGCGATCGAGACGATCAGCCAAGCGCGACAGTGCCAAATCTTCTCGGAGCTCAAGGGCATCGAGGGTGAGCTCACGCACCAAACTCGACACCGACTTATTTTCTTCGTGGGCCAACTCCGTGAGCAATCCGACCGTGGGCTCTTCGAACGTCACGTTCACTCTTGGATTTTTTGTTGCCATCGCCACACCCTCGTTTCAATCCAATGCATGTTGAAGTGTATCACTTTTCCATCACCTACGCTAACTTGGCGTGCTTTGATTCCACTTGTCCATCTTGGCTAACTCATCAAGTACCTTGCGTAATCACGGCCTCACCGAAATTCGCTAGGAAGCCCCCGGCTTTAGCCGTGGGGAGGAATGGCGTTAACGGCTTTGGTTGTTATCCTTTTGGTTTCTGGTTTGATATTTCGGATAGTCATATGGGTACGTGCTGTATATTGTTCTGATGGTTGCTGGAACGAAGTATAAGTCGAATAATAATGTTGTGTACTCGTGTAAGTACCATGTGGTCTGGTGTCCAAAGTATCGTCGTAAAGTGCTTTCTGGTGTTGTTGATGAACGTCTCGACGTGATTGTGAGAGAGGTGTGTGCGGAGCGGGAGGCG
>JBCKKC010000016.1:0-33443 GCA_038904395.1 Acidimicrobiia bacterium
CCAAGATGGTGGGCTCGGTCCTCGACCTCAACAGTGACATTCAGACCGGCAGCATGAGCATCAGCAACCCCAATCTTCCGCCGGCGCCACCCCAGGCCAGCCCGGCAGTCACCGGCCCCCCGCCCGATCTGGGCGGCGACGTTGCGCAGCGAGTGATCCAGGTCCTCGAGCGCCAGATCAACCCGTCCATCGCCGCTCACGGCGGGCACGCCGACCTGGTAGCCGTGGAGGACGACACCGCCTACCTGCGCCTAAGTGGCGGCTGCGCGGGCTGCGCGATGGCCGCCGTCACCCTCAGCCAGGGCATTGAGGTCGCCATCAAGGAGGCGGCCCCCGAGATCGTCAAGATCGTCGACGTGACCGACCACGCCGCGGGAACCAACCCGTTCTACGAGCCGGCGAAGAAGTAGCTGTTCGCCCCGATTCCCGGCTCGACTACGTCTAAAACACAAATCGGTGTCCGGATCACCACACAGATCCGGGCACCAAAAACACCCATCCTTTGGAATCCAAGGAAACCGCGTGAGATCCTGGTGCGATGTGCTCGTGTTAGGCAGCTGAAACCCCACCCCTCCAACGAGCCTGCAGAACATTCGGCCTTCACTTTGCACCCGAAGAGATGTATTGCCTAGCTTTCTCGTAGTGGTCACATTAGGAGGCATATTTTGTTTGCACGCGTAACTTCTGCCGAGAGCTCGCCCGGGGATGTCGATGCTTGGATTGAATACATACGAGAAAATGTTCTTGTTCAAGCACGCCAGATTCCAGGTTGGCAAGGCGTGATAGACCTAGTCAATCGCAGCACCGGCAAGAATGTGACTATCACACTGTGGGAGAGTGAAGCTGCGATGCAGGCCAGCGGAACAGCAGCCGAGCCGCTTCGAAGTCAAGCCGCGAAAGCCAGCAACGCCAAAATCTTATCTGTGGACCGCTTTGAAGTCTCCACCATGGAAGTCAACAGCTCCCAATAGGGGAGGGGCTTAGTAAACCAAAGGAGCAGCTCATGGACGCGTCGAATGGTTCCATATGGCCGTAAGGGCCCGTCGATAAATTATCTGTACCGAAGCCATCCTCCGATGCCTGGTCGATGCTCGGAATCGGCCGCTTATTGCGCAGGTTAATCATCGACGGGCCCTAAGCTGAGTTTGCCCATGGCGACACACCCGAACAAGCAGTACGCGAAGTACAAATAGCGAAAAAGCTCTGGATCGAAACCGCCCAACAAGACGGCGACCCAATTCCCGAACCCAAATATCGAGGCTGACGCGCACTGTCGGCGCCCGACGACGACCCGAACTGAGCGCCGCCATGTGTTGGTGCTCACAGGCAGGGAATTTCGATGCCCCCTGGGCCGAATTGTGCCGGTACTACGGTTGAAGGCCGAGGAGGACGCCCGCAAGGCCGAGACGGCGATGCAGATTATCCAGGACGCCGGCCCCCCCCGCTCTGGCGCTTTCCGCAACGAGGGCGACCTGTACGAGCCGAATTGGAATGAGACTTTCTGGGGCCCCCACTACGGATAGGCTGCTCGAGATAAAGCAGCGCTACGACCCGGACAACATGTTCATGGTCCCGGCGGTGTCGGTAGCGAATAGGTCGGCGGCACCCTTTATCAGACAGTCTCACGAGGCTTGGAACAAACCTGCAGATCACTTGCCGACACTAATCCGCAAAGTCTGACCCAAACCCACCAAAAATCGCGAATCAAAACAAACAATAAGTCAGCGGTCAGCTAGGTCAACTCGGGTGGGCCTAGCTTCCAGGGATCGGACAGAGAGGGCTAACCGGGGATGTCGCCGAAAATGAAACGATTAACCTCGATAAAGCCGCGAAGGTGTTCCGGGATATCATCTTCAGGATAGATGGCGTCTACTGGGCAAACAGGCAGGCAAGCTGTGCACGATACACACTCGTCAGGGTGGATGTAAAGCATACGATCGCTATAGAGGAATTTGATGTCTGGATGCGGAGGGTGTTGATTCTCGACATCTCCGCCAGCTTCGAAGCGGCTCACTAACGTACCGTTTTCGATCTCGTAGATACACTGGACGGGACAAACGTCAACGCAAGAACGGTCTTTGACATCGAGGCATGCTTCCGTGATGACATAGGGCAACCCGGGCATTTCTCCCCCCCCCTGTGGGCTATAGATCCACGCTCCTCAGTATATCTGCTAGCAAATCGACGCCGCCCAGGCCCAGGGCTAAATCTCAACCTGGACGTTCTCGCCGACAACCCGAACGTTGTAACTGGAGACTGGCTTCTCGGCGGGTGGGGCCAACACTTGTCCCGTTCTAATATCGAATTCGCTGCCATGACACGCACAAGTCACGGTAGTTCCGTCTAGTTCACCATCAGCAAGAGAACATTGTCGGTGAGTACAGACATCACCGAACGCAAAGACATCGCCATCAACATTGGCGAGAGCTACTTGAACGCCCTGCACATCGAACCCAGCCATTTCGCCCGGTGCGAGATCACCCAGAGTTGCCACATTCACAAATTCAGCCGTCATCGAATCTCTCTCCTAGGATCGCCGAAATTGAAAGCTAGAAGGAATGCGCTTCAAGGTGCAAATCTGCGCCAAGGCGCGATTTGACTCACGATTCGTGTCGGATCTCAGTGAAATTGGGCTGTGATGGGCTAGTTGATCTGCATTGTTTTCGGGCTTTGTTCTCTGAGTGTGCGGAGAATTTATCTACACTTCAGGTAGATGTGTGTACGTATTAATGCAACTGACGAGTTGCCATCCACGTTCAAGACAGCTGCAAGCCGGGCTGTTGGGGTAACATCGCGCCAGTTAGATGAACTGAACAAACAGGGTGCCGTGAGCCAGCGCCCACGGGGCGGGTACCGAAAAATTCCGTCTGAAGGCCCCTGGGCTTTAGCCATGGGGATGAAAGCCGCTACCCGGCGCTGCGCCGGGTAGCGGCTGATATTTTTGTGCTTCAAAAATATCTGTCATTTTTTGTTTGCATGGCTGGTTTTTGTCACACCCTCATGGTTAGATGTGCCTGTCATGGTGAAGCGTTCAAAGACCCCGAGTTTCATAACAGAGTTTCCTCTCAAAGTGACCCCGGCCGAGGAGAAACGGCTGTCGGTACGGTTTGAGCAAATTGCGGTCGCGACCCCCTTCCGTTAGGGAGTGGTCAAGGCCGCTTTTGGTCGTCCTTTTTTGCGTGTGGCTGTCTTTTGGTTTTCGACGTATTGTTTAACGATTTCTAGGGGTGCTCCGCCGCAGGATACTGCGCAGTAGCTTGGGGACCAGAAGTGTTTGCCCCATAGTGCTTGTCTATCATTCGGGGCGAGCGGGGTGTCCCCGCTTTGTGCTGGCGGACGCGTTGTGATGATATTGCTTTTAGGCTCATTACGAGTCGGGATAGAGCAACCTTGGGCGGGTAACTGACAAGTAGATGCGCATGGTCTTGGTCTGTTTCAAAAGCGTCAAGGGTGACATCGAAACGGGTGCACACTTCCGTGAACGCCGCTTTAAGCTCGGCTGTGACCCTGTCTGTCATGACCCGTCGACGGTACTTGGTGGTCAACACAATATGTGCATATAAATGGGAAGACCCCATTCGCCCCCAAGGAATGCCTGCCTGCGCTGAATTGGTCTATGGTCATTGCTGATGAACATAGACCTGTATAGGATTCTGTCATGGTTTATCGCAGCGCTATTTGCAGGCTGACTCTTTCAGGTGCTGATTATCGGCGTGCTCATGAAGCTTGCCATGTTGCTGCTGGACTCTGGAATGATGCTGTTGGGTGGGTACGTGCCGAATTGGCAGAGAACAGATTCCCGAAAAAGACCGATATGCGCAAATATTTGACCGCTCTCCCCCGTGAACAACGGCCGTTGCATGCTCATACAACCGAAGAAATTGCTTATGACCTCTATGACGTAATCCAAACAGCCAAAGCAAACAAACGTAACGGGCTGAATGCTCGTTATCCGTGGAAACATAAGAACTATAGGCCGCTGAGTTTTTCTAGAGGTTACGGGTGGCGAATACGCGACGATAAGCTGATCTTGTCGCTGGGGCGGGGCAGGTCCGGAATTTCGCTAAAGATGCCACGTGTTGTTGATTCGGCGACAGGCTGCGCGGTGCATCCGTCTCTGTGGGGAGAAATCAAGCTGTGCTGGGATCGTGATGGGCGTTACTGGGAGCTCCATATCGCCTACCAAATACCCCAGCAGCAGCCGAAAGGACAATCTGGCAGTGTGGTTGCGATCGATGAGGGCATTATCAATCCGATGGCCTTAGCTGCCCAGAATGATGACGGCTCGATCGACGTGCTGGTAATCAACGGCCGAGAGGGCCGTTCCATCAAGCGGCGCCGGAATAAGTCTGTAGCAAAAAAGAGATCGCGTCAAGCACGCACTAGGCCTGGGTCAAGGAAGCATCGTAAGCTGCAACGCTCGATGGGTAAAACCCAAGCAGACACGAAAAGGTCGCTACGCGATTTTGATCATCAAGTCACCAGAAAAGCGGCACGTTTTGTTGAAGATCATGATGCTGGCCGTGTTGTTGTAGGTGACGTTCGTGGCATTGAACAAAAAACGAATCAGGAGCGACGGGTTGGTCGGCACACTCGCCAACAGTTGTCACAATGGGGCCGTGGCCGTCAAGAAAAATATTTGGCGTATAAAACTTCTACCGAGATCGAGTACATAAAGGAGGACCACTCAACCCAAACATGTCCTGCGTGCCTAACACGCTACCGGCCCAAAGGCCGGAACTACCGGTGTCGCGCTTGCGGTTTTGCCTGCAACCGTGACGCTGTGGGTGCCATCAACATACTGATGCGCGCCAAACACGGAAAATACACCAAAATAGATCCAGATACAAAAATCAGGATCACGTATCTGCGAGCAGTCAGGCGTCACAAACCCCAGGCTAGACCCGCAGTAGAGCCCAGAACCGGGCCAAAGTGGTCAAGCAAAGCTGCATGAACCAAGCAACCACTCCACACGGACTGGTCAGGTAAAACGCCTACGCCGCAGTTCATACAGCATACTTGAAGCCCCTTCCGTAAGGTAGGGGAGGTTCACCGTTCTTGGCATATATGATTGTGCCCGCAGGCAAACCCAGAGGAGAACCTCACGTGTCCCACAGTGTGAGCGAAAGCGAAAGCCCGAAAATCCCGTCCCCGCGTCCCGCGCAGACGCGACCAAGGACGAACAAAGATTGGTGGCCTGATCAGGTAGACCTGCAGGTCCTGAATCAGCGTTCATCGCAGTCGAATCCGATGGGTGCAGACTTTAACTATGCCGAGGAGTTCAAATCCCTCGACCTCTCTGCTCTAAAGCAGGACATCATCGACGTTATGACGACGTCACAAGACTGGTGGCCGGCTGACTATGGACACTATGGGCCGCTATTTATCCGGATGACCTGGCATGCCGCCGGGACGTACCGTATTGCTGACGGCCGCGGTGGTGGCGGCAGCGGAGCACAGCGCTTTGCTCCCCTTGACAGTTGGCCAGATAACGCCAGCCTCGATAAGGCGCGTCGGTTGCTCTGGCCCGTCAAGCAGAAGTATGGACGCCAGATCTCCTGGGCCGACCTGCTGATATATACCGGCCATGTTGCGCTGGAATCGATGGGATTCAAGACGTTCGGTTTTGGCTTCGGACGTGAGGACATCTGGGAGCCCGAAGAGATCATTTGGGGTAGTGAGGACACATGGCTTGGGGATGAGCGATACAGCGGCGATCGCGAGCTCGCAAAGCCTTTCGGAGCCGTGCAGTTGGGCTTGATATATGTGAATCCGGAAGGCCCGAACGGCAATCCGGATCCTTTGGCTGCTGCCAGGGACATTCGCGAGACTTTTGCTCGCATGGCGATGGATGATGAGGAAACTGTTGCTCTCATTGTTGGCGGTCACACATTCGGCAAGTGCCACGGGGCTGTCAGCTCGGAATACATCGGTCCCGAGCCGGAAGGGTGTCCACTAGAGGCACAAGGTCTTGGTTGGGTGAACACTTTTGGGACTGGGAAGGGCTCCGACGCGCTAACCAGCGGGCTCGAAGGGGCCTGGACGAACCACCCGACCACGTGGGACAACGGCTTCCTCGACAACCTCTTCAATTACGACTGGGAACTCACCAAAAGTCCCGCCGGTGCACACCAATGGAAGCCGAAAGATCCGGCCGCGCAGGGCTCTGTGCCCGATGCGCACGATCCGTCGAAGCGGCATGCACCCATGATGTTGACGACAGATCTTGGCCTGAAGGCTGATCCGATCTATCTGCCAATTGCGAAGCGTTTCCACGAGAATCCGGATCAGCTCGCAGGCGCGTTCGCCAAGGCTTGGTACAAGCTGCTGCACCGCGATATGGGCCCGGCCGTGCGCTGCCTGGGACCTTGGGTGCCCGAGCCGCAGCTCTGGCAGGATCCTGTCCCCGAAGTTGATCATGAACTGATTGGGACGGACGATATTTCCACGCTCGCTAGCAAGGTCTTGGACTCGGGGCTCACGATTTCGCAGCTGGTGCGTACAGCTTGGGCATCGGCGGCCAATTTTCGCGGCACCGACAAGCGCGGTGGCGCCAACGGCGGGCGGATTCGTCTCTCACCGCAGAAAGGCTGGGATGTTAACAATCCCGCCGAACTGGCCGAGGTGTTGCAGTCTCTCGAGCAGATCCAGCAGGACTTCAACAACTCACAGAATGGCGCAAAGAGAGTTTCCCTTGCCGACCTGATCGTTTTGGCCGGGTGCGCGGCCGTCGAAAAGGCGGCGAAGAATGCCGGACAGGCAGTGTCTGTCCCGTTTTCGGCCGGGCGCACAGACGCCTCGCAAGAACAAACAGACGTAGACTCTTTCGCCGTCCTAGAACCAACGGCAGATGGCTTCCGCAACTACCTGCAGGCCGGCGAGAAGTTATCGCCCGAAACCCTCCTGATCGAGCGGGCTAATTTCTTAGCGCTTACCGCTCCCGAGATGACCGTTCTTGTCGGCGGCATGCGTGTCCTCAACGCCAATCATGGACAATCCCAAAATGGCGTGTTTACGGATCGTCCCGAGAGCCTAACCAACGCCTTCTTCGTCAACTTGCTTGACATGGGCACGGAATGGAAGACATCCAGTTCTGCCGAAAACGAATACGAGGGCAAGGACCGCAATACGGGTGATCTCAAGTGGACCGCAACTGCCGTGGACCTCGTCTTTGGTGCCAACTCTCAACTCCGCGCACTTGCCGAGGTCTACGCGTGCGACGACGCTCAAGAGAAATTCGTGCGTGATTTCGTCAAAGCGTGGGACAAGGTCATGAATCTCGATCGTTTTGACCTCGTCTGAGAATCACTCTGTGTGGCGGGTGCAGACCACGATGACAACCGTTCTAGCGCGGGCCGCGATCGACAGGCGGTGGCTGACATGGGCCGGACTAGTTTGACTGAGACCGGACCAGATTGAGCGAGACGGGACATCAAGATACAATAGGAACGAACAGGCGCAAACCACCCATAATAGATATTACGTAAAGCTGCGCCTCGAACGTATGTTTAGGCAACTCGCGCGTCTCAGTGTCGTTGCTTGTTTTAGCCAAGGCCTAATCGTTTCGCGAGTACGGATAAGCCTCCGAGAAGATCCGGCTCTATCGGGGGAACTCCGTTTGGGCCGCAACATGGAGGCTTGGTCCGCGGTCCTGCTGGTGGCTCAATGTTCAATACCTCGAAGAGCCGAAGATACACATCGGTATCCTGCCTATTGGTGTGTTCGGCGACATCCAATACAACAACTGTGTGGTCATCAGGGAAGGCTGCCAACAGTCGCCAGGAGCCATATAGGTGCCTGCAGCAAATATGCTCAACCACTCCACCGGTTAGGCGATAATGAGCGGCAGCGCATCCTCGATGAGCAAAATCTCTAACGGCCTCAGAAAAGTCAGCTTTCACCTTGCCATTTAAGCGCTTAATTGAGTCATGTGCGATCAGCGTGGCCTTAACCTGGAAGCGGGCCATGCTCAATCAATCATCTTGTGGGGTAATGTCAACGACCTGGCCCTGGCGCATTTCATCTAGCGACTGATGGAAAGAGTCCGAATTGAGATCGCGCTCGTCAGCCAACCAGTAAAGTAGTGCTTCGCGCAGATTGCGGTCTCTACCAGCAGCACGCAATTTTGCCACAGCTTCGAATATTTCGACCAAAGACCTTGGATCGATCCGGGTCCTTTCACGGCCTCTGACAGAGACGGCGACCGGCCGTAATACCCCCTCCTTCATCCATGCGCGAATAGTCGGCTCGCCAACTTCCAGAAGGCCAGCAGCTACTGAAATACGTACAGCGGGGGCATTTTCTAGCAAGCGTTCCTTGACGATCGCAACGTCGCTCTTGGAGGCTATGCCGCGTTCAACGTCCTGGAGCCTCGTTACGTTATCGACTAGTTGCGCAAAGCGAGTGATATCTCGGGCAACCACACTCATTGAAAGCCATCTCCTTTCACAACAACAACGATAGCAAGATCGACTTTCGAAAACAATAGCTAAAACCGAAAGTTGCTGGCCCAACCTTAACGGCATTTCACCCGCCGAGTCATAGTGCCCAGAGCGAACAACTTGGAAACAGTCTTCGATCCGCAAACCCAGAGGGCGATCTCAGCGCCGCGTGGAGTTGATTAGTGTGCGTTCACATGATTTGGCGAGGACATGTGCGGCCTCGCTAGTCGCTGGATGCTGAGGGATGTTCTGTATGTCGCGTAGGCTCAGAATGTCGTCCCAGTATGCGTAGAGAGTCCATTGCGGCCGGTGGTATGACCACCAGCGGATTCCCGCCCATTTTCCCTCGTGATAGATGTCGCTGGCTATACGTTGAGTCATTGGTCGGTTGCGCATAATGACTTGTGTCGGTCGCAGAGCCTTTTTCCAGAGCGTTTGCGCATCGTCGAGGTCGCATGCCCGATAGCGAGTTTCGTCTATCTCGTACACGGCAAGTCGTTTCGTTGCTCCAGGTAGTGTCGGCACTGTCAACATTTTCGTGGTCCAGCGACGTAGATGAGCGAACGCTTCGCCGATTGCTGCTGAGGGCGATTCGGCAACGTAGCGTACAAGGTATAGGCCTGGGTTGTCCCATCGACCGAAACCTTGATCCGGATGCACATATGTGGCATGACCGGGTTCAGCCGGTGAGGCTTTGGGTAGTTCTGGAAAAACTCGGTAGACGAGCATTAGACAAATGCACCCTCAGCCTCGGCCCGGAGTGCAGCCACAACCTCTGATGAGCTACGAAGACGAAGCACGTCGATCGGGCGGGCGCCGTCAAGGTGCCCATTCGCGCTCTGTAACCAGTCCATCGCTGTCTCGGGCTCCCAAACTTGGAGCAGCGACGCTATCACATGATCGAGATCAACGATCCGGCGAGCAAGCTGCGGACTCGGGAAGTCCTTACCCTGACGCCACCGTGTTGGCTGGCTTGGGGACACACCAAGCGTCTCGGCAAGCGCGCGCACTCCCCCGGTAGCCTCGATCAAAAACTCGACGCGTTCTTCAGCATGCCATGCGGTTCTAGCCATAACTACAGAGTAGCTCAACGAAATATGTTGCGCAATAATCCCGGGTGGCTGCAAAGTGGGAGGTTCCCCACTCCCCTATCCCCTATCCCCTATCCCAGGGGGAGGGAGCGATTCGTGGAAATACCCAAGAGAATTCGCTAGCCGCTTCTTTGGCCAGGCAGAAAAGTCCTTGAAAACGAATCGCCGTCAATGTATATTGACGATATGGCAAAAGTACTTGAGGAGCTCAAAGAAGTAGCCGATGAGATCTCTAGGCTGGAACAGCGGCGTGACCAACTTGCGACGGTGGCCCGGAAGCAAGGCGTACCATGGTCGCAAATTGGCACCGTGCTCGGAGTGAGCAAACAAGCCGCCCAACAGCGGCAGGCGCGCTTGCAATTTGGGGAACTTGTCGGCCGTATGCGCGCACGTTCCGACCTTAACGAAAGTGCTGCTATGGAGTTGGCACTTGAAGCGCAGCGGGACGCGCGTAGTCGTCGATGAAAGTCGTTCTTGACCCAAACGTGCTAGTCAGTGCAGCAACATTTCCCGCCGATCAAGCGACCACGAAAGTCGATGCGAGCCTCATCCACTATGCCATTTTTCCCAAGCCCACCAGCGCTGCAGGCCCGAACGTCTTGTTTACCGTGACCGATAACGCCATGAAGATTGCACACGAAATGGCTATCACTCTACAGGGCGCGACCTCTGAAGAAGGCGCCTTCGCGACGACAGAGGCAATGGGCCCTGGCCAAACGAAAACACTGGCCGTCGTCCTAAAACCCCGCAAGTACCAATTGGCCTGCTATCTGCCCGCTCCTGACGGCAAAACCCACTACCAGATGGGCATGCACACCAACTTCGCCGTGACCTAGCATTGCCATTTCCTCATGTTCGTGATTGCTCCAACATGACCGCGCTTGTCACCGGCACAACCGGATTTATCAGTTCCCACCTAGCTGAGCACCTGCTAGAGGTCTCCCCAGTGTCGATGATCTCATTGTCGATGGCACAATTGGAGTTTCGGTTGACGACCGGCCAAATCCGCCATGTCCCGCAGCGTTCGCTGTGATTGGCAACAAGGATCAAGCTCAAAGTTCCTTGACAAAACCTTCAACGTGGCGCCGGATTTGACATCCTCCACATGGCTGAAGCATTGGGCTTGCGCAGCTAATTCGGTCAGTAGCGGCGGGGGCGGTTGGTCGATTTGATCAGGAGGGCCAAGAGGACAGCGCCAACAATTGAGAGGGCCCAGCTGGCCCAGAGGTTGGCGTCGCCGAAGACCAAGCGGCCAACAATGCCGCCGATGAGTGAGCCGACGACGCCCAGGAGCGAGGTCGTGATGCAACCATTGATACCGCTGCGACGCACAAGCAATCGGGCAATCAAGCCAACTACCAGTCCGAACAACAACAGCGACAGTATAAACCAAAACCAGTCCAAGAGAATTCTCCTCGGTTACGCGCTCATCTGAGCATCTTCAGACAACGGAATGACAGGATGCGCCGCTCCCGATGGGGCGAATGAGCTCTCATCGGCATGAGTTCGTTTCGGCTGGACACCGGGCAGCTTGGAGAGCCATATGGGTTGGCGCCACAAGGCTGCCCCCCAGCGACCGAACGCTGCCGGCATTAGCAGTCCTCGCACCAAAACGAGGTCCAACACTACCAAGACCGAAAAGGCAAATCCTAGTTGCTGGAGCAGTGCAGATCCGTAGGCCCACATCGACGCGAACAGCACGAGCATGACTGCGGAACCGGCATATCCCACACGAGACATGTGAGTGATGTGACCAACGAAATGCTCCGTGAAGTCTTCATCGGCCGAAGCGGGGGCAGGGAAGTCGGCGATCCGGCCGCACAGCAACAAGAGATAGGCCGTCGATAGGCCCAGCGCGACGGGCAAGAGCAAGATCGGAATCTCGGCCTCGATGAAACCAAGGTCTTGTAGGCCGATCACTTTCAGCCAGCCCCATTGGAAGGCCACCACCAACAATCCATAGGTGGCAATCATCACACCAATTTCCGCCGCTACCACAAGCATCGCTAGCCGGACGGCGCGTAAGGCGAGCACGACTCCGATCAATAAGATGACGGCGATAAGAAGCAGCACCGGGGGTAGGTCCGTACGCGTGGTGTGAGCAACGTCAAGGCCGCTGGCTATAGCGCCCCCGAAGTAGACCTGGCCGTGACGATTGAACCCACCCTCTTTGGCTTCACCGTAGATATCTCGGCTGTATCGCTTCAGGCGGGCCAGATAGCTCTCGGCAGCAGTCGACTGGGGTGCCGGCCGGCCAATAATCAGAAACTTTCCGTAGTTGCCTTTGGCCAGGTTTTCTATCTGCCGGGCAACTCCTGGTAGCAGTTGTTCGGCCATGTCGAGGGCCTGCAACTTCGAATCAGTCTCTGCATGAGAACGCTCCTCGAGCGAGAGGGGCGGCGCTGGTTGAGCCGGGGCTTGCAAGGCTCCCAAGTCACGATCTTGCAGTGCCTTGAGTTTCGCCTTCGTATCGTTGTCGAGAGCGGGAACATTGCCGGCCACGGCATCGACTACGGTGGCCGGCCCCACGACTAGAAACGTGTCGGGGTCTTCAGCAATTTTTTGTTGCAGGGAGGAGACGCTGCGGAAGGTAGCAACGTCCTTGAGGACCGGTGCTGTCGCTTCCACAATGCCGGTGATCGGAGCGACCATACCCGGCACAAAAGCCTTTTGGACTTTTTCAGCCGTCTGACGCGCCTCGAGTCCCTTTGGCAGCAGGTCAACGCTGCCCGTCGCTGGAAGCATGGCAATGGCCGGCACAGCAAGCACAAGTAGGGTCACCAAAACGAAGGCGATCGTGAAGCCGTGGTGCTTGAAGCCAAAGTGAAAGAACTTGGCGATGCGCCATTGATGAGCCGGAAGATGAAATTTACTCCAAGGCAAGTTCGCGTGCAGAATTAACCTACCAAAGACCGCCAAGACGGCTGGGATCAGAAACGTGACCATTGCGGCTAACACCACGAAAGCAGCAATTGCAGCAAGGGCAAACGATCGAAATACTGTAGATGGCAGCAGTAGCAACGGCGTGACAGCAGCAGCCGCAACGAGGGCTCCATAACACGCCAATCTGCCCTCGGTTTGGGCGGCAATACTCATCGCATCGATCGGGGCCCGTCCCGCACTGTATTCAGTCTTGTAACGCTTGTAAATGAAGAGAGTGAAATCTGTGCCCAATGCCAAACAGATCAGGGCCAGAGCCCCGACGCCGAACAGTTCCATGTCAGTCCACTGGCCAACGAAGGCAGCCGCTCCCATCGACAGAACCAGCGACATGAGAGCCATGCCGAGAAGAGGAATCAACGCTACGAAATTTGCTGTTGCCAGCAGCAAGACAATCGCCAGGATGATTGCCGCCACCACGAGGGCCTGGGTGGCTTCCTCGCCAACAGCTTTGATCATGTCGTGAGTAATCAACGTGTTGGCCATGAACTCAACGCTCACTTGACCGCTTGAGGCGCTGGCCGCCACCTTTTGCAGGACCTCTTCGCTGCGGGCAATCGACTCCATGTTGCCGTACAGCGGGACCTGGGCGATTTGGGTCTTCTGGTCGGGCGAAAGCAAGACCTTGCGCAGAAGCTCTTGGGATTCGTAGTAGGTCATCGGAGCGCCAACGGCATCGGGGTCGGCCTGTTCCATCTTGTTGAGCACATCAAAGACGGCACTGCGATAGGCCGGATCATCGGCAGTGAGCGAGTCGGAGTGAAAGTAGATAATTCCAGTGTCGCCGGCATCCGCAAATTTCTTTGCTGCAAGCGCCTCAGCCTTGGACGACGGCGAACCTTGGATAGTAGTCAAACCATGGTTTTGCAACGACTTAACTAGCGGCCCACCAAAAACTAGATAGCAAGCGGCCACAAAGAGGAGGCCAAAAACAGCGAGGTTGACGAACCAATAACGAAAACTAAAGCGAGCGACTCGAGCGAATAAGCCACGCTTGACTGGGGATGATAAATCCAACGATTGCGCAGTATTGTCACTCAGTCCCGATGGCAAATTGTCACCTCTAAAACTCTTGCGCGCCATTCCGCGTCCCACCTCCGTCATTGCGAGGAGCCGGCTCTGGGGGAAGTGAAAGGCTACGCTAGTCCCGCCAAAGTTCACGGACAAAATGCAGGCCAGAAGATAAAGTGGCCTTTATGGCATTTCGAGGTAAACAATTGAGTCCCAAACCTATACGACTGCCGCTCAAAAGTATCTCGGTAGTTTTGGCCCTAGTTTGTTGCGTGACTGCATGCGGATTCAAAGATCGAAACGAAGTTAAGTCTTGGGCAAAGCCTGTTCGTGGCCACAACGCCGACCCGCTAGTTACCAACCTGAGCAACATTGTTAATAGCGAATTCGCCATCCAGTATCAGATCGAGGGAACTGGCGTTATTTCACACATGGACATAGCTCTTAAGTATCCGCGAGCTAAAGTAGCCACGAACTTCGCCGGCGCCGACATCGATATTTACACTCACATGAATCCCGTCAACGTGCTTATTTGTCCGTCTGCAGGTGGACTCAAACTGCCATGCAAGAAACAAGACTCCTCGCCCGATACCAAAGTTGAGGCGGCCGAGATAATCGATCCGACCATGTATGACACACTCGTGAAGCTCTTCTCGACCCCAGGGGCCGAAGTTAGTGAACGCACAATTGTTGGGGCCGAGGCTGTGTGCCTGACGACTCCTCCCGTTGGCGGCGCCAAGAAGATCCAACTCTGTCTAGCCAAGCGGGGCGGAGTTCTCTACTACAACAACGGCGAGTACATCATTCAGGCCACCAACTACAAACAAACCGTTCCCAACGGCCTCTTGGATCCGCCCCCTCAACCAGCAACTGATGCCGAGAGCGCCGACCAAACTTGAGTCCGTGATTTCACCACTCTTGTTTCGTAACTCGCGCTGAGCTATTTCCTTGACCATGACCTTATCGTAGCGCGCGTGTTCCAGAGGGACAACGACCGCAACGAGCCTTGCCAAACGCCACTTTGGTTGGCTATTCCTGTTCGGGGCGGTAGGTGGGAAAGAGGATGACGTCTCGGATGGTGTCGGTGTCGGCAAGCAGCATGATCAGTCGATCAATGCCCACGCCGAGGCCACCACACGGAGGCATGCCGTATTCAAGGGCCCGCAAGAAATCTTCATCGACACGTTCGGCTTCGTCGTCGCCGCCTGCCCGCAACTTTGCCTGCTCTTGCAAACGCTTACGCTGCTCGAGAGGGTCAGTTAGCTCGGTGTAGGCATTGGCCAGCTCTCGGCCGCACACAATTGCTTCAAAGCGCTCCACATAGCGAGGATCATCCCGGTGGGCCCGAGCTAACGGAGAGGTTTCGGCCGGATAGTCACAGATAAATACCGGGCCCCACACCTTGCGTTCAACAAGTTGGTCGAAGGTTTCGACAATGATCTTGCCCGGACCCCAGTTGTCCGCCACTTTGGCACCAGCGGCGACTGCCCGCTCACGCAGGACTTCGGTGGGCATGTCGAGATCCATCTTGATGTCGCCATATTGTGCCAGGGCATCAACAATTGTGATCCGCTCCCACGGGGGCGTAAAGTCAATGACCTTGTCGCCATGGGGGACCTGGGCCGACCCAGTCGCAGACACTGCTGCGGCATGCACCATCGACTCTGTCAGTTCCATCATGTCGAAGTAGTCGTCAAAAGCTGAGTATGACTCGAGCATCGTGAACTCGGGATTGTGACGCGTGTCGATGCCCTCATTGCGGAACACACGACCAATCTCAAATACCCGCTCAATGCCACCCACAACTAGGCGCTTGAGATGAAGCTCAAGGGCAATGCGCAAGTAGAGATCGATGTCGAGCGCGTTGTGATGGGTAATGAACGGAAGCGCTGCCGCACCACCAGGAATAGGCTGCAAAACAGGAGTTTCTACCTCGACGAAATCGCGCTCTGCCAGGAAGTGACGGATCGAAGCCACAACCTTTGTCCGAGCTAGTGCAACCTGACGAGCTTGCGGGTTGACCGCCAGATCGACATAACGCCGCCGCCCACGCTCTTCGGGATCCTTCACGCCATGCCACTTGTCGGGCAAGGGGCGGAGAGCCTTAGCTAGCAGCCTGAATTGCGACGGCTTGATCGAGAGCTCGCCTCGCCGGGTGGAAATAACCTCGCCCTCGGCACCTACGTAATCACCAATGTGCAAGTCACCAAAGCGGGCGAAGTCTGCTTCGGACAGGGCCTGTTGGGGAACAAAGAGTTGGAGGTCGCCGGAGCGATCCCTAATCTTGGCGAAGATGAGTCCACCCATACGGCGCAAAACCAAAATACGGCCGGCCACTCTGACGGTTACACCGGTATCGGTACTCGGCTCCAAGTCCGGAAAGTTGGCTACTACCTGGGCCAGAGTGTGATCGGGCTTAAAACCAATCGGCCACGGCTCCACACCGGCTGCGCGCATCTCGTCAACTTCAACTTCACGTTGACGGATCAGCGCTGCCAAGCCACCGGCGGCTTGCGCCTCCGAACTGTCTGACTCCTCAACCTGATCCCCATCCGGGCCAAGTCCGGTAACCTCATTTTTATCTTCCATACTTACTTTCCACCCATGTCTCCCACTCCGTAGCTTCAGCCTAGAGAGACCTTTTCGTATACTATGCGCAAACCGTGGAGAGTGAGCCAGGGCTCGTGATGTTGAATGGATGGACACTGGTCAACCACGATCTCGGCCAGACCGCCCGTAGCAATCGTCGTGGCCTCAGAGCCCAGCTCTTGACGGAAGCGGCGAATCATCCCTTCGACGAGCTCGACTGTGCCAAGGACAATGCCCGATTGGAGGGCCTGGGCGCTCGAGCGTCCGATCGCACTTTCTGGCGCGACAAACGGGACTCGTTTCAATCCCGCTGCTACCACTGAAAACAAAGCCGACGCCGACACTTGCATTCCCGGACAAATCGCTCCGCCGAGATATTCGCCCCGCTCGGTAATCGCATCGAAGACTGTGGCCGTGCCAAAGTCAATAACTATTACTGGGCCACCATAGAGCTCAAGCGCCGCAACGGCGTCAGCAATTCTGTCGGCACCAACTTCTTTAGCGTTCTCATAGAGGATGGGCATGCCCGTGCGCACACCCGGTTCCAAGACAAGGGGTTCACAATGGAAGTACTTGACAGACATGTCGCGCAAACTTTGGGTTACGCGAGGCACACCCGAGGCAAGAGCCAGACCAGTTATGTCTGGAACACCAAGTCCGGCCATTTCAAGGAGTGACCTCACCAAAAGGGCCCACTCGTCGGATGTGCGCTCTTCGACCGATGCTACCCGCCAGTGTTGTGTCAGGTCTATCCCACTGTAGATGCCAAGCACGGTCTGGGTATTACCGACGTCAATTGCCAACAACATTAATCAAGCAACTGGCATGGGAGAAGTTTGAACGATCTCATTCTTTTCGTCAACGAGAACAACTCTGGGTTCGTGGCGACGAGCGGTAGCACTGTCCATTTGTTGGTAGGACGCGACGATAACTAGGTCACCGACGCTGGCCAGATGGGCGGCAGCTCCGTTAATCGTTACTTCACCGGGACCGCCGGCGATGGCATAGGTCTCGAAGCGAGCACCCGTAGAAATGTTAAGCACTTGTACTTGTTCGTTGGCAAACACGTCAGCGGCAGCCATGAGCTGGGGGTCCAACGTAATGCTACCTATATATGCAAGCTCTGAGCCTGTTACGGTAGCTCTGTGAATCTTGCCACTGAGCATGGTCCTGACGCCACCAGCGCTGCTGTTAGCGGAAGTGGCTCGAACTGCTCCAGGAATCGATATGGTGCGAGTCATGCTGGGTACTCCTCTACGATCTCGCCCGCTTCAACATCGACTCGACCTGTGTCGTCGTCGATGTGAAGCACAATATTGTCAATCAGTCTTGCTCGCTGGGAACCCGACCCAACCCAAACTGCCAGCGCAATCAGCACTGGGCCACTAAGCAAATCGAGTTCAGCGAGCGTCTCTGCGTCACGAATCTCTAAGTATTCAACGTCAAAGCGCTCTACGCCAACCAGAACGTCGTCTATCTTAGCCCGAAGCGCCTTGGCATGTCGCTCGCCATCGACAATTGTCTGAGCGCCTCCCATGAGAGCCACATAGATTATTTCCGCTTCCCGTTCACGGTCGTCCACACTCAAATATTCATTGCGAGACGAGAGGGCCAGGCCGTTGTGGGCTCGCTGCGTAGGCACACCAACAACTTCGGTCCGGAATGACAGATCGTGAGCCATCTGGCGCACTACAAGTAGTTGCTGATAGTCCTTCATGCCGAAATAGGCCCGATCAGCATCGCAAATCGCGAAGAGTTTGGCCACAACCGTGGCTACCCCTGCGAAAAAGCCAGGCCGATAGGCACCGCACATCGGCTCTGAAAGTTGGGCGACCGCCACCGAGGTGAGCACCCCGGTTCCAGCCCCCGATTGCCCAGCCTGGCCATACATTTCTTCCACACTTGGATGGAACAAGACATCACAACCAGCCTCTTGCGCTAGGCTCGCATCCCTCTCAAAAGGCCGTGGGTAGCTAGCAAAATCTTCTGTTGGCCCAAACTGGAGGGGATTGACGAAGACTGACACGACAACAAGGTCACATTCTCGCCTTGCCTGGGCAACCAGCCTCAGATGACCAGCATGCAGCCCACCCATCGTGGGAACAAAGCCAATACTTTGGCCACTACACCGGGCCTGGGTAACAGTTTGACGCAAGTCGTCAATGCGCTCGATTACGTTCATTCCTCTACTTTCCCTCGAGAGCAGCTTGGGCCCGCTGGCCCGCCGCCCGATCGGCAACGGTCTTAGCAACGGTAAGGCCCAACGCTCGATAGGCATCGCCATAGCCGGGGTCGAGACGGGTCAACTCACCCAGGTGGCGCGCGATTGCCTGACCATCTCCCCGACGGATCGGCCCCGTGAGAGCATCTCGCACACCTACCGCCTCGATATTGCTTGCGGTCGCCATCACCAACGAACCCATCAACGCCGCCGCGTCGACATCGCTCAGCCCGGCCTCGCTAAACACCCGTTGTGATAGCGCACAAAGACCCACAACCAGGTTGGAAGAGAGCGATGCAGCCGCGTGATAAAGAACCCGATTGACTCCGTTCAGGCTGACCGGATTCCCACCGAGTTTTTGCGCCAGCTCAAGTACCCAGTCGACATCTTGTTGAGTGGGTGCATCACAACCCATAGGTTTGCCAACCAAAGCGGCTGGGCCCGGATTGACCACTAGAGGTGTAACGGGATGCAATATGCCGATGGCCGAGCCCGCGTCTCGAGCTGGCGCCAGGGCGTCGAGGCCGATGAGTCCCGAACAGTGCACCACCCGCTTGGTTTGACCTGAGTGACCGGCGGCAAAGCCGCCGTTTTGGGCCAGATGTTCGACTAGCCCGGCGATCTTGTCATCAGGCACACACAAGATGATGAGATCGCCTCTCGAGGCTGCCGTGACGGGATCGCAAGCCTGCGCTCCCAGGGTTGCTGCCAGCCGGCGTGCCGAATCTCCCGAACGAGATGCTATCGCCGTGACGGGAATCCCAGCGTGTTGGAGGCCAAGAGCCACGGCGGTTCCAGCTTGGCCCGCCCCAATCACTACTGCTTCACCAAAATCCATCATTCCATGAAGAGTAATTGAACCAGGGTTGAACTAGCCGTGTTTCGGCACAACCGCCCGATGTAGGCTTCTCGGACTTGCTGCTGAGTGGGGGCTTCGCCAGGCTGGCTGGCAGGACTCCGCGGGCAAGGGGGGCGGCAAGTTGTCATATTCGGTCAGTCACGGGCCGAACTCTCTACTAGATAGACAAGGGAATGAAGGTCTGCAAGACGACGTTTTCGTTGCCCAGAGGTCTCGCTACTAGTAAGACGAGCTATCGCTCGCGTTATCGCGTCGATTAGCGATATGAGAGCCTGGCCCGCCGAACCTGGCTGCTCGCGGTCGAATATATCGCCGAAGGCTACTATTTGCCCCCGAAGGCCTTCGCCTTGCCCCCGAAGGACTTCGCTGCCGAGCAGCTGCCTTATCAGGATTAGAAGAGCGAGGTCCCCTACGATCGTTGCTAGGCGTACTAGAAGCCCGGCGCTATGACCGACCAAATATATTTTTTGGAGGGCAGGCTCGCCTGGGGTAGGTGAGGGCTGGGCTAGGAGTAGGTCAATATAGATTTTGAGGGTTTGGGTGAGGGTTGGGATTATTCCTATTACTAGATCAGTTTGGGGGATGGGTTGGGTGCCGCCGAGGACCCTAGCGAGGCCGTCGAGTGGCGGGTTGGATGGTATGGTGTCGAGGAGGTTCACTGTTTCTGTGACAGCTATGACGGCCGGGTTGTCGGGGCCGAGTTTGTTGTCTTGGATTATTCCATGAGCTTGTTCCGCGAAGGATCCGAAGCTGAGATATATGTCTCTGAGCGAGTCCCGGAGGATCGCCGGCCGAACCGGTTTGAGGTTTTCGTCGGTGATGTTAGCTGCGGCCTTCTCAAGGCCCCTGCCGCCCGCTTTGAATCGATCATGGGTTTGTTCCCATTTGGCGAACTCGGTTATGGCTTTGTTAGCCGCTTCAATATTGGATAGTTGGGATGCGTAGGTGGCGAGAGGAAGCATTGCCGCCAAGAGGGCCAGAGTTGTGACTGTTGTCACAGCGATTCTTCTTAAGGCCTTCGGCGTGATGGCCTGGCGATTTTCGATCATTGTGCCGCACCCGTATGTCTCTTATTCTGGACACGCTCAGGACAATCCTATCCCGTCGCTGAGTGAGGCATTGCCATCCACGACGGTGGCCCTCGGGCCCCGCCCCGTCGGCCGCCCGATTGTTTGCTACTTTTGTGTTGGTTATCGGCAGTTCCCGTCGCAGCTTTTCAGGTCATATTTTGGCACTTATTCTTGACCATCAAGAGCAGAGGGGACAGATTCATCGGGACGATGACTTCAAACCGTCAACGGTTGCAGTGGACGAAACCTCCTAAGTGGATGGTTTTGCCGGCTGTTCAACAGTTGGCTTGGGAACGTCCTGTAACTTCCGAGGGTGATCGTCTGGTCGTTAGCAGTGCTGTGCTGGCTCGCATTGCCCGCGTAGTGGTGGTCTCTGTTGTAGCGTTGGCTTTGAGCGCTGCGATAACCCTGTTGCTTATAGTCTTACAGGCCCAGAGCGCCCGCGGCCGCCTCGAATCTGCCAAAGTTGAGCTGACTGCTCTTGTTAGTAGCCCCGCTGGGGCGGGGCAATATCAACCCTCCGACAAGACTATTGAGCGTATACGCGGACAGTTCCGCGGGGCGCGATCGGAGCTGGCTTCGGCCCAGCTTGCTCTCAATTATTCGCCTGGCCTTATCTTGGCGAAGGTCATGCCCTTGGCTGGGCAACAGATCTCAGCAGCAGATAATATTTTGACCGTCACACTCGCATTGACAGATGCCACGGAGCGAGGCCTCTCCATAGTCAATATTTTCGATGACCAAAATGCCAGGAGCGCTCTTTTGCGTATCGGCGATGGCACGATTCAGCTAGGCCCCAAATTTGCGTCTACGTTAGACAGGGTGCGCAGCGTTGAAGCGCTCCTCGATGCAGCGGCTCCAGCAGCGCAAAGACTCCTGACCAATCCCCCTATCGGGCCTCTTAACGGCGTTGCTGTAGCAACAGGTAAAATGTATGAGCCGATACGTTCGGGCTTCACCCAAGCTGTCTCTGGGCTTCTGTTGCTACCGTCTGCACTCGGCTATGATTACCCAAAAACCTATCTTGTTGCTCTGCGCAACAACGCCGAGTTGCGAGCTGACGGTGGGGCGGTCCTCTCAACAAGCACATTGGCAGTCGACCAAGGCCATGTCACGGTTGACCTTGGCGCTACTACGGTAAAGGGTGGACGGAAGCAGTCTGTACAAGATCCTCCACCCTGGTTGAAAGAGCAATTTGAATCGTCTGGGTCTCTGCGGGTCTATCAAAATGTGACATACACCGCCAATTATGCGGTGGCAGCTTCCGTGTTAGCCGAACTATTTCACCAAGACTCAGGCAAACATATCGATGGCGTGCTGGCCATCGACCCAGTCGCGTTGAGAGCAATCTTGCAGGTCGTCGGGCCAATCCGACCTGATGGCGCCGATCAAGAATTCAATGCCGACAACATAGTGCCCTTCCTCCTGAACGGTCAATATGGGCTAGGAGATAGCCGCAAAGAATTTCTTAGCCAACTCTGGGGGGCGACCGTAACCAAGCTCTTCACCGGCGGCCACGACCTCAAATTAGTCGGCCGAGCCATGGCACAAAGCGCGTCGGGTAATCACCTGCAGCTGTGGATGGCCGAACCTACCCTAGAACGTCTCGTGATCGATGTTAAAGCCAACGGGAGCTTTGCCCGATACAGAGAGCACTATCTAATGCCCTCGATAGCGAACTACGCCGCCAACAAACTTGACTACTTTCTGACACGCAAAATTCACCACGAGATGCGACTCAAAAGTGACGGTTCCGCCTCAATGACCACAACTCTGACAATAAGCAACGACCTTCCAGAGGGCCAATCTGGCGAAGTACTCGGCTCCCCACCCAAAGCTCACGACACCGACAAAGAACTCCCCACAGGCACCTATGTAGGCGTAGCAACAATATATGTACCACCAAATGCCACGCTCAAAAAATCACAATCCCAATCGTGGACCTCATTCGAGAGCGAGGCCCAAGCATTCCACACACCCATAACTATCGCACCGGGCGAAACCCAAAGCGTTGTCTTCAAATACCAAACCCCACGTATATCACACCAACCACCAGAGCGAGACCTCGAAATCGTGATACAGCCTCAAGGAACCGCCACCCCAGACCAACTCCAGATCGATCTGATCCCCCCACCCCACGCCACCATCGACAACAAAACCGGCACCCAGACCATCACCATGCCCCTAAACCAAACCTGACACAAAAAACTTCACGTACAAACCGCCGCTAGCTGATTTCGCGTCGGCCTCACACTATGGCCGTTCACGTCCCCCGGCGTCATTGCGAGCGTGTGCAAAGCATGGCGGGCATATCAAAGTAACGTGAGTTCGGTCGGCGCGACTCCGGTTGTGTCGACGTGCGAGAGATTGATGGTGGGATCGATGTCGGCCAGGGGCACTAGGACGAAGGCGCGGGCAGCCATCTCGGGGTGCGGCACTGTTAGCTCGGACGTGGAAATCACAAGGTCGCCGCAGCGCAAAATATCTAGGTCGAGAGTGCGCGGACCGTGATGAACATCCCGCGTTCGCTTAGCTTGTCGCTCTAGCTCTTGGGTCACATCGAGGAGCTCGAGCGGGCTTAGGTCGGTCTCTACCCGCACGACCGCATTTAGGTAGTCTCGTTGGCCGCCAGGACCGCCGACCGGAGTGGTCTCATAGACCGACGACACAGCGACGATCTCCATTCCGGCACGACGCAACCCATCGACCGCCGCTTGCAAATATCCCAGGCGGTCCAACATATTAGAACCAAGGCCCAAGTCAACCAGCATTGCTCAGCCCCACCGTAGACAGCTTCAGTTTGCTTGGGGCACTGGCAGGGTCATCTGCACAATTGACCGACCGTAAGGCCCGAGCGGGCGTTGGGTGATCGCTTCGATCGTGGCCACAGCCGACGGATGATTAGGAACCAATCCGAGGTAGAGCAAATACGACGCACAGATACCAGACAAGTAGTCGCCCACGTCATCGGTGTGGACAAAAATCTTCGCCTGTTGCAATCGCACCAAGGTGTCGAAGGTCTTAAAGATTGTTGGCAAATATGCCAAGGTGTGTCGAGGATCCACGGGAACATGCACGGCACGAAGTCCGGCATCGTTGTAGGCCTGGATGTTGTGTGTTAAGGGAAGCAACGAAACAACGGCACCGAAATTCTGCTTCTTGAGCCAGCAGATTTCTTCTTCACGTCGAATTCGTCGATGTGTGGTTCCAGAACCACCCGGACGTTCACCAACAGCAAAACGCTGCGGTAATACCCATGAGAAAGAGCGAGGCCTTAGTCCAATCATTGCGCTCGGACCTTATCATGCTCTGACACCAATTTGTCGGCCAGAGCGAGAGCAATTTTGGAAGCAGCTACATCGTGGACTCGCACAACACTGGCACCCGCAAATACCGACCAAGCCTCGGTAACCAAAGAGGGTATTAGCCGCTCGGATACATCCAGATTGAACAGCTTGCCAAACATTGACTTACGAGATGTGCCAATCATCACTGGGTAGCCGAGCCCGACTAGCTCGCCAACATGGGCCAGCAGTGCCAGATTATGGTCGACAGTCTTGCCGAATCCAATGCCAGGATCTATGACAATTTGGTCGCTCTGACAGCCAGCCTCACGGGCTTCCGCCGCACGACTCGCCAAGAAGTCGATCACCTCCGAGACAACATTCTCGTAGTGGGGAGCAGCCTGCATCGTACGGGGCTGTCCACGCATATGCATGAGCACGATTCCGGCCTGGGCGGTCGCCGCTGTCTTGAGCATATCGGGGTCGAATTGGCCAGCCGACACGTCATTGACAATAGCGGCCCCAGCATCAAGGCAGGCCGCAGCCACTTGAGACTTTTGGGTATCGATCGACACACAGATGCCCTCTTGGGCCAATGCCGCTACAACCGACACAACTCGAGCCAATTCCTCGTCGACAGAGACCGCCTCGGCGCCCGGCCGAGTCGATTCGCCACCCACATCAACAATGTCAGCGCCTTCTTGAGCAAGAGAGATGCCGTGCTTTATGGCCGCTTGCGTATCGTAGAAACGCCCGCCGTCGGAAAATGAGTCAGGCGTCACGTTGAGAATGCCCGTGATCAGGGTTCGTTCCAGTGACAACACGTGCTCTCGGCACCGCCAAATCGTAGCCATTCAGGTCCCCCTCGTCCGGGTGTTGCCGCCAGGCCGTTTTTGCGAGCGGAACAAGCAATTCAAATGGCCCGAGAATGCGGGGTGGTCTGCGGCTTCGCCGCAGTATGGATCCTCACGGTCGCTGCGCTCCCTCAGGATGACGAACGGGGGTGCTGGATGATTACGCCAAATCATCATGATTAGAGTCTGCCTCGAATCAGTGCCATGGCTTCTGAACGGGTGGCGGGATTATTGCGAAACGCACCTCTCACCGCTGAGGTCACGGTAACCGAGCCGGGCTTGCGCACACCCTGCATCGACATGCACAGATGCTCTGCTTCGATGACAACAAAAGCGCCCCGAGCATGCAAAGCGCGCATGATAATGTCGGCGATTTCGCTGGTTAGTCGCTCTTGCACTTGGGGGCGCCGCGAGACCGTGTCGACAAGGCGGGCCAACTTTGACAGCCCCGTCAATTCGCCCCGCTTATTGGGCAAGTAGGCGACATGAGCACGTCCGTGGAAAGGAATCAGATGATGCTCACACATTGAGTAAAACGCAATGTCACGCACCATTACCATCTCGTCGTGGCCTTCTTCAAAGACGACATCAAGCACGTCTTCGGGATTTTCGTGCAGGCCACTAAAAAGTTCCTGATACATAAGGGCAACACGACGAGGAGTCGCCTGCAGGCTTGGACGGTCTGGGTCTTCACCCACCGCCTTGAGGATTTGTCGGACAGCATCCTCAATCGCAGCTAAATCAACTTGCGAAGACTGTTCTTTGGTTGCCAGTTCATCAATCACGTGTTAACAATATCCACCTATCGTCTGCAAACGACTCGACCATTTTTGAATTGCTCGCTGCGCTCGCAAAAATAATAGAGCCTGGATTGCTTCGCTCCGCTCGCAATGACGGGGAAGGTTCTATTCCGGGACGCCGTCGGCGACGGCCACTTGAGGAAGCTGGCGAAACCGGCCGGCAGCATCGAGACCATAACCAATAACGAATTCGTTACCAATTTCAAATCCAACATACTTGAGGGGTAGTTCGACTCTTTGCATCTGTGGCTTAACCAAGAAGGCGCACACCTCAAGCGAGGCCGGTTCGCGCATCCGCAGCGTGCGCAACAGGTAGTGGAGCGTTAGCCCCGAGTCGACAATGTCTTCGACGACCAGCACGTGGCGGCCCTTGAGCGAGACATCGAGGTCTTTCAGGATGCGCACGATACCCGATGATTGGTGCGCCATGCCGTATGAGGCAACGGCCATATAGTCCAAGGTGACTGGCAGTTTGATAGCCCGACACAGGTCGGCCAATAAGACAAAAGCACCCTTAAGGACGGCCACCAGCAGAGGGGGATCATCCTGGTAGTCCTTCGTGATTTGTTCGCCAAGTTCCTCAATACGATGTTGGATTTGCTCAGCGCTGACCAGGGTTTTCCCAACTTGCATTGTCTCTGACCAGTGAACTTCCGCCATTGCACTCCAACTAGTTCAAAAGGGGATCGATACTCATCTGCAGCGAGTCATCGCCATTCGTGACACTGTCGAATCCATCGCCACACACCACGACGGGTTCACCATCACGCAGCACCACGAGGGCTTGTTGACGGTAGCGAAGGGCTACATCACGTCTTGCCAGCATAGCAAGCAACGTACGGCTACGCCCTGAGAAACGATCGCCCCGGCGCAGAGGTCGCACTGCGAAACGATGCCCCTGCTCGCTTTCAGAGACAACGAAGTTGTACCCAAAAGACGTGGTTGAGCCCGGGGTCAACTCGATGTGATCTGCCTCCGAGCGCTCACTCAACATGCTTTCGTGTTTAGCAGACAACACAACAACATGACCTCCCTCACGCCGTGAGGTGAGGCGGGTGCCGGCCAGCGAGCCACCATGACCAGCTAGAACCGTGGCTAAAGCTTGCGCATTGGGCATCTGGTCATCTAACAATGGGCCGAGAGTCAACCGCACAATGCGCGCAGCGATTGACTTCGGCAAGGTGGTTAGGACTGAATAGTCAAAAGCCACCCACTCAGTGCCCGATTCCACAAGGCCGCTCGAGTCTTCCAGTGCTTGGCGGGCGAATTCATCGAGACACTGACGGTCCTCATCGAGCAATTGCGCCGTCCGGGCAATGCGTTCCGTTGCCCCCTGTCGAACACTTTCAAGGACGGGCAGAACCATGCTGCGTATCTGGTTGCGACTCAAGGTCATGTCTTTGTTCATGGGGTCGTCGACTGGGGCAATGCCGTTTCGCTGGCAATAGTCCAAAGTCTGTCGACGAGACAGTCCAAGCAACGGGCGCACTAGTTGAGTCCCCCGGCGCAACTGGCGACTCGGCCTCATCGTGCTCAGGCCATCGAGACCAGCACCTCGGATCAGGTTAAACAGGAGCGTTTCAGCCCGGTCATCTGCGGTGTGTCCCAACGCCAACACGTCGATATTGGCCTCGGCCACGAATGAGCGAAATGCCTCAAATCGGGCCTGTCGGGCCGAAGCTTCCCACCCCTTGTCGGCCACAACCACTCGGGCCGACACTCGCTCAAAGGGCACGCCCGCCGACTCGGCAATCTCGCTGGCCCGCTTAGCTGTCGACGCCGAATGCTCTTGGCCATGATCAACGTGACATGCGATGATGTCAAGCCTGGGGTAAAGGGTATGCATGAGCAGCAAGAGAGCGGCAGAATCTGGGCCCCCCGAAAAACCGACCCCGAGTCGCCGACAGTTCACCAGTAGCTGGCGGGCGTCCACAAATGCAGCTACCTCATGCTCCACTTTCGTCATCCTGAGCCCTGGCGCCAACCAGGGCGTGAGGATCCAGGAATCCGAATTGTGTGAACGAAGTGAGCAAATCTCTGGGTTGGTCTGCGGCTTCGCCGCAGGTGGATCCTCACGGTCGCTGCGCTCCCTCAGGATGACGAAAGGGGGTAATTGTTACTGACCCGAGGGAAGGCAAAGAATATCTACTGGTCCTCATCGGACTTTTTCCGCCGTGATGTCGTGGGCGTCGTAGTGGAAGCCAACTTTGGCTTGACTCGAGTCTTGGCGGGAGCCTTAGCAGCCGTCTTGGCGGGAGTCTTCGCCGGAGCTTTGGTGGCCGTTGAGGTGGACTTAGCCGGAGTCGCCTTCACGGCTGCCTCAGGATCGTCACCGTAGATTCGCTCGATCCAAGAGTCTGCACCACCGCGCAGCTCTTCCAGGGTTGGCAAGTTTTCTTCGGCCAGCCAAGCGGGGTCTAATCCACGGATACCAAGACGAGCGTCAACCGAGTTAATGAACTTTTGGCCCTCTTCGTATTGGCGCATCTTCATTTCCATGCCGATGAGACGCAGTACCAGCTTGGCAAACCCGCCTTGTTGGCGACGTTCACGCAAGACCCTTGACATGTAAGCTTGCCCGTGCACGTGATCAGCACCAAGACTATCCATGACATAGTTGCCATGGCCTTCGAGCAAGGTCATCAGGGCCTGCACCTTGCTGATCGACTTCTTCTGCTCGGGGCTAATGAACAGACTCACGATTCCGTCGTCACTGATCGGATTCTTGCCGCTCTTAATGCGATCAAAGGCGGACTTTGCCGCCTCGGCGACGTGATCGGTATCCATCTGGAAGCCACCGAGGCCTTCATCGACTAGGCCAAGAAAATAGGGGCGCAGCCAGTCAACTGCCGTGAACTGGGTGCGGTGAGTGACCTCATGCAGAGCGATCCAGAATCGAAAGTCACGGACCGAGAACCCATGCGTCTTTTCCAACCGCATGATGTTGGGCCCCACGTAATACACAACTCCGCCGGGAGTGCTCGGTCCCTCATCTGAATCTTCTGATGCTTCCTCGGCTAGCAACAAGTCATATTGGCCCAGAACGCGCTGAGATAACACGCCCAGCACAATTCCCAGCTCTAGCCCCAAGACCTTGCTGCTAACGGTTCGTCCGGCTTGGCTCAACAAACCCAACGGACGGCGCTCCGACACGTGCGAACTGATCGACATCTTGTCGGCGAGTGGGTCAATGATGTGGCGAAATCCGGCAATATTGCGCTGGATCCAAGTCTTGCGGTCGATGACTTCCGCTTTCGCAGTGCCCGCACGTGACCTAAGTTCACAGAAATCTTCAACGAGTGTTTGGGCTTCGTGCGTCAGGCTGTCGAGTTGGCGTGACATACTGAGTGCTTCGGGCGATCCAGCAAAGTCGCTCGCTCCGCTCGTACGTACAGCAATCCATTCGGCGAAATCCCAGTCAACAGGCGAAGGTTGGCCTGGCGATCCGGGTGACGCCTTGGCGTTGTCGGCGGCTTTGGTGCCGCCATCGGCCGATCGGCTCTTAGCCGATGATGACCGAGAATCAATACTTGATGCACTTGGCTTAGTTGCAGGAGACATAAAAGAACTCAGCCCTTGGGATAGCGGACACGAACCATCTTGAGTGCATAAACGCTGCCCACTGCAATGATCAGCACCAATGCCAGCAACAATAGTGGCCAACCAACGAATTGATCAGCCCAATTTGACGGCGCGTTGTGTGGGATTTCCGTCGTGTCACCACTGACTTGGGCCAACGCTCTTGACGCGCCCGCGGCCAAGAACATCACTAACCCTGACAAAGCGCAGCCTGCCGAGGCCACAATTGCCTTCATCGTCCTAGGCTTTGCGCTTTGGCTTGTCATCTCTTCTCTCCTACGATTTCATTTCGACGCGTTCGTAACACAGCTTAGTGGCGCGAGCAGCTGGTCGTCGACTAGGGGCCATATCCACGTTCGGCAGCGAAGTCGTGGAGCCGCTTCTCCAGCGCTCTTCGGCCCCGGTAGAGCCGGCTCATCACTGTGCCAATCGGGATGTCAACAATGTCGGCAATCTCTTTGTAGTGGAAGCCATCAATATCAGCCAGAATCACAGGAATACGAAAGATGTCCGGAAGCGAATCCAACGCGTCGCTCACCGCCTTGTCGGGCAGGTGCTCGAGGAATTCGGCCTCGGCAGACTTTGGTCCCAACCTCTCATCACTGATCTTTCTATACATATAGAGGTCAGCAATGTCTTCCAACTTAACCTCATCGGGCGAACGCCGTTTCAGTCGATACCGGTTAATGAAAGAGTTGGTCAATATCCGATACAGCCAAGCCCGCAGATTAGTGCCCGATTCAAATTGGTGAAACGACTTGTAGGCCTTTAAATAGGTTTCCTGCACCAAGTCTTCGGCATCAGCGGGATTGCGAGTCATGCGTAGCGCAGCCGCGTGAAGTGCTGGCATGTAAGGCGTTGCCAATTCTTCGAAGTCTTTGTGTTCAGCCACGTTTAGTCCATCCACGCGTTTCGCTTAGTACTCCATCGGCACGTTGACTGCAAAAGTTGACTTTTCTTTCGTGGCTCACCTCCCCCCGTCATTGCGAGCGAAGCGAAGCAACCTAGTCCGTGGCGTACATGAATCGGATGGAGGTTGTTCAAGAGGGTTAACAACATGCATCCTATTGATGAGGTGTCACGGACTAGGTTGCCACGTCGCCCCAGAGCCGGCTCCTCGCAATGACGGGGGGAGTAGGCCCACAAAAAATGGCCCAACTTACCTTGCGTGAGGAATTCAGCGAATACGCTTGCCAAACTTGAGCTTCAACTTGAGGCGAACCGGGGAAGTGGGATACATTATAGGGCTTTGAACAATTCTGCACCGCACCCCCTAGCCACGAACCAGCCGTCTCCAGCAATAGCAAGCGGGGACACCCCGATAGCCCCGAACGTCCAACTCCGCAACCTCAACCATCGTGCCGGTAGTCACAGCGGCCAAAGCGTCAACAGTCAAATATTCGCGGGGGGCCAACCCGGCAGCGTGGCCAGCCTGGCCAGCTACTTGCATGCCATGTTGAGCTCTTGTGCACGTGAGAAGAAGCCGATCAATTTGCTAGCCATCGGTTCTGATCGCACCACCGGAGACTGCCTCGGACCTCTCGTCGGCGAGTATCTGCGCCACCTTCCCGAATTCGTCGTCCACGGCACGCTAGATACTCCAGTTCATGCAGCTAATTTCACCAGCGTGCTCCCCAGAATTAGTGGCTTCACCGTGGCTGTGGATGCCGCTCTGGGCAATCCGATCGGGGGTATTTCCGTGCGTCGAGGCAGCCTCGCGCCCGGAGCAGCTTTCGGACGTGATCTGCCACCAGTAGGAGATTTGGCGGTAAGCGCCCTGGTGTGTGAGCCAGGCCCGATGGGCTTCGAACGCCTGCGATCTGTGCGCCTAAACTTTGTCCGCCAACTTGCCCACGACATAGCCCTTTCGTTAGCTCTGGCCGCTGGCGCCGACCATCCGGTCGACATTTTGCGGTTGCCCCTCCACAGAGAGCCTGCCACCAACAACAGCAGAGAAATTCTCCAGCGAGCGGCCCTGACGACGATTGCATCACCAGACGCGGCAGCAACCCGCCAAGATGCAGCATTAGTGCGGTGACTTCAGCGCTCGTTGTCGTTGCGTTGGGCCTGCGGATCGGATCCGGGATCGGGCCCCGACGGCACAATCCCTAACGCTTCTAGAGCACGCTGGTGGTTGGGGAAACCCAATGAAGGCAATGCCGAAAGAGGGATCCAGAGCGCCTCGGCGGCGTCGTCACCAGCGCGAGGTTCGATCCACACAGCTGAGTCACTAGGAGGTTCCCTAATGTCACCGGCGGGACGCCCCGGATACGTAATGCTCAAGCAATTCCCCCGAGGGTCATGCGTTTCATTGAATGCCACGGCGAGACCTGTCAGCTCGGCCCGTATCCCCGTCTCTTCTAGGGCCTCCCGGATCGCTGCCGCTTCAGGGTCTTCAGCCCATTCAATGAATCCACCCGGCAGCACCCAAGAACCCACGAAGGGAGCTCTTCCCCGCCGCACGAGCAAAATCTTACCCCGATCGACTAGAGCAACATTGACAGCAGGGACCGGATTGGCATACTGACGAAAATGGCACGTCGGGCAGGTGGGCCGACTCAGGCCCTCATGCTTGACAGACACCAGCGTGCTGGCACAATACGGACAGTAGATCATTTCACGTAGATCAGCCATGGGCTTCAAAGAGGGTCAGGGCCTGTTGGCGGTTGGTCTGGCTGGGCCCGTCGTGCAGGACCGATCCTTCGGGTTCAATCGGCACGATGAGATCGGGCGAGTTGTTGGCAACGCTACCAACGCGACGATCGACCGGATGCATAGTTAGTAGATCGTATGGCGCAGGATGCAAAGCATGTCGCAGCGCATCCAGATTTTCGCCGACCCGAGCATCTGCCCCTAGCCACAGCTCCCATAGGTCCTGGGGCAAGACAGCTGGCATGCGATCATGTACAGGTGCGACCATCTCGTTGGCAGCACAGGTAATAATCGTGAAAGACTGCTGTTCATTAGTGCCATCCCAGAGTCCGGCGAATACCAACTCTTCACCGCTTGCGCTATGAATGAAATATGGCTGCTTACGCTTCGAGCCTGGAACTTGCTTCCATTCGAAAAATCCAGTCGCCGGAACTAGCAGCCGTTGGCCTGCCAGAAACGGACGGGCAAATATCGACTTAGACATGACCGTCTCAGCCCGGGCATTGATAAGCGTCCTTGTTGGGGGGCCAAGCCGGCCCGACGGGGACACAAAACCCCAGGTCATTTCTTCGATCCAATCCACTCCGTTAATTTCTGCTACCACCAGGACCGAGTCGGTAGGGGCAACGTTAAAGCTAGGCACCCAAGGGCCCGTCTTACGCACGCGCGCAGACTTGAAGACTTCCATCTGTCGAGGATCCGACGCTGTAACGTAACGGCCACACATATCTATGACTCTAGCGAACAGTTGCAGGCACCCTCCTGTCATTGCGAGGGGGGCTGTGAATGGAGCCGAAAACCCTTATCAATAGGGCCAAAAATACGGATTAAGTGGTTCTATTAAGGTGGCTTTGCTGCTATGGTGATGGCCCACCCCAGAGAGCAGGTGCGTCCCACCCCGCCCTGCTCTCCACCGGGCAGGCCCCGTTCCCACCCACGGGGCCTGCCCCTTTTTCTGCTCTTGGATCGTTCCGCCAGCGCCGACCCTCAGTTTGGCGACACATGCTCCTCACGCTGCTGGCGAATAATCGTCCCAGCCAAGGCGCCGTAGAGCAAGTGATCCAGTAGTTGCGGCAGTTGGGGCAACGACCGGATTTCCTGGTGCCGACGCCCGATGATCACCATATCGAGCACGTAAATACCTACACCAATGACCATCCCCCACAGCGTTGTTCGTTTCTTGGGGAGTACAAATGCAAGCAAGATGCCCCAAGCACTTGAAATAGCCAGGTGCATAAAGCCCGACAAGGCAAGTAAGCGAATTCCCTTGCTTCGTGGTCGAACCAAGTGTCCAATAGCCCGGGTCGAGCGCAAAATGTCGTCGCCTGTGGCAATAGCCCAAGCTGTCGACGGCGCCCCGCTGACTATGCCACTCACCAGCCCCGCCACCAGGCCAGCTCGGAACCGAGACTTGGACGCGCCCGTGAGAAATGCCTGCTGGACGAGCTTGCTAATCATATGATGACTCTAGCTGTCACGCGTGACCATTCAGGTCCCCTACTCCGTCATTGCGAGCGAGGGGCAGGCTCTGCACGCGAGCGGGCTCCTCGCAATGACGGGGTGGGGAACCCTCTTGACCAACCGCCTCGACCGGGGATCTAGCCTTGAAACTATGGAAGGACCAGCCATGACACAGCGCTTCGAATTTGACTTTCAAGCCACGTATCGCGTTCTGCTCGCCGGCTTCGGAGTCAATCCCAGCAACTCGTACATCGATGTCAGCGACACCACTGTCACAGTCCAATTCGGCTGGTTCAAGTTTGAAGTCGACCGAGACAATATCTCATGTGCTTGCATGACGGGTCCATACAAAGCGTTCAAAGCGATCGGCCTGCGCATGTCGCTCGTCGACCACGGACTCACATTCGGAACCACAGCCGAGGGCGGCGTGTGCGTAAAATTCAAACACCCACTTCGAGCCTCATCGTTCTCCAAGCGCTTCAAGCACCCCGCCATGACAGTCACCCCCAAAGACCGCGAGGCCTTCATCGCCGCCCTTCAATTGCCAGACCGATCATCCGAATCACCCAACAACCATCGCCTCGCCGGCTA
>JBCKKC010000017.1:0-33083 GCA_038904395.1 Acidimicrobiia bacterium
CCCGTCATTGCGAGGAGTCGGCTCGCGTGCAGAGCCTGCCCCGAAGCGGAGCGAGGGGAAGCAACCTAATCCGTGACTTACGTCCCGAAGAAGCAGGTCACGGACTAGGTTGCTTCGCTTCGCTCGCTATGACGGGGTGGGTGCTGGATCGTTACTCATGAAGCAGGTCGGCCCATGTGCTCAATATCGAAACCGGCGACCTGCCATTGGCCAGCTTCCTTCGATACCGAAATACGCACGAGGGCTGTCGTCTCAGACGGTGGAACTCCTACCAAGGCCTGGTCCACAGAGGGATCCTTAACGATCGGCTCATCACCGGGTCCGGCTGGTCCGAGGCGGGTTAATGCTATGAGGACGCCGATCTCTGCCGACGCGGAGTCTATGTGGCGCAAGACCGCTCGAGTGGCGGTTGCTTGGAGAGGGTTTGGTTTCTGGCTGTCACACCAATCAGAGTGTTTTGTTGCGATGTTGTTTTCGGACAGAAGCTGGCCAGCGGCGGCGACTTTCGGGGCGGTCGAGCTCATCGTTGACTCGCAGCTCAAGTGAGTCTCGACATAGGTGACAACGCTGCGAACAAGGTCTTGGTCTTGAGGCTTGAGGGTTGAGTCAATCACGGCCAGTTGGCGCCGAGCCGCCTTGGCGCTCAAGCTAGTGACAGGATCTCGGACCGCTGCGCTGTTGTTGACTTCGGATTGAGACGTCTTAGCCGAGCGTGAGTGGGGGAGTGGCGAGAGAGGGTTGCCGCTGGCCGACCCTGGGCTAGACCCCATGCTCCTGACGAGGCTTGTCGCCTCGGCAAGATTCATCTGGGGCGGTGACTGCCAAAACCCAGTGTTAGCCAGGGACCATGTCAGTGTCAGAGCGACAACGCCGTAGACGCAATAGCCAATGGTGCGAACCCTTTTGGGTGTTCTCAGCCGAGTGAGTATTTTCAAAGTTCGCAAGTCAAGACCGTCCTTCCGGATAGGAGCGAGATTCCAGCGCACTCACGCGAATACTTGGGCGCAGGCGGGAATCTCTAGGTGGGTAGCGGCGTTGCGAGTCAGTCGACTCAACCTAGAGAATCGTGAAATGTTGTCTGGTGTGGGCTCGAGGGCGGCCTCGCTATATGACTTCGCTGCCTGTTGGAAAATAACCACTAGTGCAGCGAGATGCTCGCGTTGATGAAGGGGGAGAGTCGCATGCGCTAGCTGGTCGCTGGCTGCCGAGACTAGGCGAATGCGATCGTTGACGAACGCGAGTCTGTCATCGTCGGGTGCGTGCACCCGTGGCGACCCGCGGACAGGTGGTGGAGGCTCGGAGCTTGACTTGTTTGCATAGGTTGGGTCATGAACCACAGCGGTGGTTGAGGCGGGCTTTGGAGTGTGCGTTGTTGCTTGAGGCCCCGACGGCTCAGGACTGGTGGTTGTCGTATTTGGGACTTGAGTCGGTGTGGACGTCTTGGTGGGTTCAACTGCCGACTTGCAGATGCTTGTGGCTCTGCCCTTGAAGTCTCGGCCTATTAGTTGCACGCTAGCAAGAGCAGCTACTAGACCCACGGGTATCAGAATGAGAATTGGTCGACGAATGTAGTGTTTGAGCACGGAATATTCCTAACAGAAGAATGGGTAGTTCTGGGTTCTATGGTTCCTGGGATGCACATAGTGGTTGCATAAGTTGCGATAGCTATGTTCTCCGTCGATGTCGATGGCGGAAGATCCTTCCCGCAGGTCGAAGGGCAGTGCGATTTTGTAGAAAAGTTGCTTGCGAAATTCGGATGTATTAGCGGTGTCGGTCTCGCTGCTCGAGTTGAACCCTCGGTTATTGGTGACTTGCCACCAACTGTGGAGACGTTGTACCGTGGCTGATTCGTTGTCTCGGGCCGAGTGAACCAGGTCCGCTCGCAAACGCACCTGTTTACACGGTTGAGGTTCGCAAAAATGCTCGGCCACCCAAGTCTGTGGTGGAGTGTTGATATATATGCCGGTTGTGGCTGTATTCGATTGTGTGCCGAAGGAGTCCCAACCGCGCAACGTGGGTTGGCGCCATCCTCGCCCGTGCGAATACCAGTTAGGTTGTCCATCACCGGCTGGCGGAGTCGTTGCGTGGTACAAGAGCGAGGCTGTATCGTTAACACTCCCTTGCCATGCTCGGGAGCTGGTGTCCCGGTTCTGATGCCAGTAGTCGTCCCATTCCCAGCGAACCCGAGATACTTTTGGGGCGTGGGGATGGTTCGGGCAAGCTGCCGTGATTCTGCCTGCCAGCGAAGCCTGAGCATTAATGTCGGGGACTTTGCCCGCTTGATGCGCCTGAGTAATTTCGGCAACAGGTGGGCCGGCGGAACACAGCACGACGCTCGACCATTCGGTCGACTCCAGCCCATCCTCGTTGACGACCTTGAGTTTTGCCACCGGCGTGCCTGCCTGATAGGTTTCGCGGGTGACTGGCCCGGTAGTTGATCGGTCGACCCGGTTGTCGCCGTTTGTGTCCCAACGGTATTCGACAATGCGACTGCCATCTTGTGTGTATGAACCAGACCCGTCCAATTGGGTTGCGAGTGGGGCCGGGCCCGAGTCGGGTGTCGCCTTGATTACGGCAATCGGGGGTATGGCTTCCCGGCGGACTTGGACTTCGCCCGATGGAATTGGCCCATGGCAATGTTTGGTGATGTCACGATTGGTGTCGAGCCCGTCCTTGCCGGCAATGGCACTTTTGACTGCAACGGCGCTGAGGCTCAATGGTGTCGATGTCGTGATTTGGGTGCGGCTGGACCAGCCGGGCGGTGATGGCTCTGGTGTACCCGATGGGGTTAATTCGGAAGATGAGGTCGTTGGCGGAGGCGCCAGCGGGGCACCCGTGGAGGTCACGGTCGACTTGATTTGCCAATCAAGTTCCGCGTGAAATTCGTAGCAGCCGAGGGCGATGAGACGCATCTCTCCCAAGAGGTATTCATCTGTGCCTTGAAGGAAGCGGGTGAGTGGAAATGACTTCTCGACTCGTTGCCAATCGGCGAGACTTGGCCTAGGCGAATTTGTAACTTGTTTGAGCTTGAATCCGACAATTTGTGCTTCGACGGCAATTCCACCTGTTCGTGACTCAGGTTCTCCGGTACCTCCGCCTGTTGTCACAGAAATCTTGGCTGGCACCTTTCCCGTCCAGAGTTTGGTTGTCGGTTCGTAGCGCCAGCCGTCTGGTTTGGCGAATGCCAATGAATAGAGTCGTGGCTGATTGACCACTTGCCCCCATGGTCCGTCTTGATCGAACGTTGCTTGCCACCGGTTGGCCTTCTGCTTGGTCATATATGTGCGTACCGAGGCCTTGGGTAGCCCTTGCGTATTCCAAGTGGCCGAAAGGATCCTTTCGGCGGGGCGAGTGCTGGTCGCAGGATTGGGCTGTCCGGGAGCGTTCGGGTTGGCGGGCGCTGATGGGGCGCTGGAAGTGTCGACGGATGGGCCGGCTGTCGTGGCGGCAGGAGGTGCTGGGGTTTGGCGATTGGCGACCAGGCGGAGGGGTGTTGGCTGTTGGGCCATTTGTCCTATGGCACTGTGGCGCGGAGGAAATAATTTGGTCAGTCCTAAAGCCGGCTCGAAAGGGAGAAAACACAGTATGCACAATAGTGCGCATAGCCGTGTGCGTGCACCGAGTGGCCGACTGGCTCTGGTGGTGAGTGTGTTCAGTTTCATATTGTGGTGGCCTTTAGCGTCCGCTGTCGGTGGTGACTTGCCAGACTCCAATTGATAGCGCGAAACTGCCCATGTGCACTAGTGCACGAACTATCAAAATCAAATGGTTTGGTTTGTAGGTTGTGAGCAGCTGTGGGCATCTAGCTGCAGTTCGTCCGGAGGAGTGGTCAATGAGGCAAGTTGCTCTTGCATGGATTCTTTCAACATCGGCTCTCTGGGTCGTTATTTGGCTGGCTCAGAATCACTTCCTGTCACGGCGCTACGGCGCTCAAGGGTGGTCACGAGGACACGTGTTGGTGCTAGCGGCGGCGGTAAGCGCGTGCTACTTCTTGGTCTGGGCGGCTGGGCGCGGAGGCGGTCGGTTCTCGACGTCGCTCATGGTGGACATGCCCACCCAAGTCTCACTGACTGAGATCGTCGCAACGGCGGCTATGGTGTTCATGCTCACTGTGGTGGCACTGGTTTCAGCATTATGCGACGCTCGTGTCTATCGAATCCCGACTCCCTTGATGCACATCGGCATAGCGATAGCGGCGTCCATCTACGTAGCTGCTGGCCAGCGAACGGAGCTAGCTCTCGCATCGGTGTTGTCCCTGCTTATCTATGTCATGCTCAGATTGATCTCAACCAAGACGGGCGGCTACGGGATGGGCGATGTCCGCTTGGCTACGGTAATTGTGTTTGGAACGGGCTTCTTTGATCTGTCGCTGGGGCTGGTGTGCGTGTTGGTGGCAGCGCTTAGCGATGCCATATTTAGGCTTGTACATTGGGTCCTTGATCGATCGGGCCTCAACCGCCCCCAGCCCCATGGGGTATTTCTTGCCATGAGTCTCTGTATCGTGCTGGCCCTGAGTGGCGCTGTGTCTGCTGCCGCTATCGATTAGGCTTTGAGCAATGACTCGAGTTCTCTTTATACAACCGGTAGCTGAAGCTGGTGGGTCCGATCACGCCCTATTGCGTATGGCGACCGGACTCTCATCATCCGAATTTGATTGTCACGTTGTGATGCCAGGGCCGTCTCCTTTGGGCCGACAGTTTCGAGCCGCTGGGGTCACGTGTCACACAATCCCCATGCGCCGCATCACAACATCAGGTGATTGGGCGTACTGGCTGGCCTATCTGGCCCTGTGGCCAATTACGGTCTGGCGAATTTTGCGATTGATGCGTCAACTCGATGTTGATCTTGTCGTGACTAATTCGTTGCATTCTTTGTATGGCTGGGCTAGTGCGTGGCTGGCCAACAAACCCCACATCTGGTGCGCCCGTGAGATTGTCACTCAGTCACCGGCTGCGCTCAAGTTGGAGCGCTTCTTAGCCAAGAGGTTTGCAACCAAAGTAGTTGCGGCATCGGAGGCAATTGCGAGCCAACTTGATGGCAGCAATCTAACTGTGATGTATGATGCCGATCCGGGCGAAGAGTTTTCCCCCAGTGCCGCGGGCAAGTTTCGCGCTCACGAAGGTATCGCTGACGATGTGCCTGTCATAACCACTATTGGACGGATCGATACTTGGAAAGGGATCGATGTTGCAATAGAGGCCTTCTTGCTCGTGCGCGGGCAGTTCCCGCAAGCACACTTAGTCATTGCAGGTTCAAGTGTGGTCGGCAAAGAGGAATATGCAACATCGTTACAAGACCGCTCTCAACGTGTGGGTAATGTCCATTGGCTAGGCCCGCGATCTGACATCCCCGAAATATTGGCTGACTCTGACGCATTCGTGCTGGCGTCAACACAGCCGGAACCGTTTGGGCTCGTCTTGGTCGAAGCACTGGCATGCGGAGTGCCCGTTGTTGCAACCGATGCGGGTGGACCCCCAGAAATCCTCGAGATGGCGAACGCTGGCTCTCATGGCCTTGCAGGACATCTCGTCCCGCCTGGTGACGCAGGAGCCCTGGCGAAAGCGCTATCCGAGCTCCTGTCTGAAATTGCCGATACCGGCACATCCAGCACCACACGCAGCACCCGACCTGAACTCTGGACGTCCGAACGGCCAGATTACGCCGGCCTCTACCAGGCTGCCCTTGAAGGCCAGCGGCGCTAGCCGCCAAACGACTCCACCCCACCCACCACAAGAGAGAGCGCAAAGGTTCAGCTTGAAGCGAGTAGCGTTAACGCAATGAAAGCACTTGTTCTCGCCGGTGGGAAAGGCACTCGCCTTCGGCCGATCACCCACACATCAGCCAAACAGCTAGTTCCGCTCGCCAACAAACCTATTTTGTTTTATGGGCTTGAGGCCATTGCTGAGGCGGGTATCACGGAAGTCGGAATGATCGTGGGCGATACGGCGGCTGAAGTGAAAGCCGCGGTCGGTGATGGTAGTCAGTTTGGTTTGAAGGTAACTTACATCCCCCAAGAGTCCCCAGCCGGACTCGCTCATTGCGTTCTTATTGCGCAAGACTTTTTGGCTGACGATCCGTTTGTTATGTACCTCGGCGACAACTTTATTGTCGGTGGCATCTCTGAGTTTGTTGAAGAATTTGTTCGTAAGGGGCCCAATGCACAAGTGCTGCTGGCCAAGATTGATCAGCCTGAGCGTTTCGGCGTTGTCGAGTTGGATGTAAATGGCCGGGTAGAGCGCCTGGTGGAGAAGCCTAAGGAGCCAAAGAGCGATCTAGCTCTTGTTGGCGTCTATCTTTTTGACCGAAATATTCATGAAGCGGTGAGGGCTATCGAACCGTCTGGTCGAGGCGAGCTCGAGATCACAGATGCTATTCAGTGGCTAGTCGACAATGGCTCTAACGTTGAGGCGCATTTCATTAATGGCTGGTGGATTGACACAGGCAAGGTGGAAGACTTGCTTGAGGCTAATCGCATTGTGCTTGATCAGATGGAAGGCAGCATTGAGGGCACGGTCGACGAGACGTCCGAAATCGCTGGACGGGTCACTATCGCTCGAGGGGCAGAGATAGTGCGCAGCGTGATTCGGGGACCGGCGATTATTGGCGAAGGCACCCGTATTGTTGACTCTTTCATAGGACCATGTAGTTCGGTGCATGACAGCTGCCTGATCACAGACTCTGAGATTGAACATTCCATCGTTCTTGGCGAAAGCGTCATTGACGGGATTCGCCGCATTGAGGGCAGCCTCATCGGCAAGAATGTGCACATTCGCCGTGCCCAAGCTCAGCCCCGAGCTTATAAATTCATCGTGGGCGACCACTCCCAGGTCTTCACCCTATGAAAGAGTCGGTCTCGATTGAATTGCCAAGTAGCGGAGTAGAGAATCGTGAGAATTTTTGTTACGGGTGGATGTGGCTTTATTGGGTCCAATTTCGTTCGGCATATTTTGAGCAAGTATCCGGACTATCAAGTGGTCAACTTCGACCTCTTGACCTACGCGGGTAATCGTGCCTCGTTAGCGGATTGTGAAGCCGACGCCCGATATCAGTTCATCGAGGGTGACATCGCGGATATGCCCAGCGTGAAGGAGGCCATGGCCGGCTGTGACACGGTAGTCAATTTTGCTGCCGAGAGTCATGTTGATCGGTCAATTTTGGATGCATCCGCATTCATTCGCACCAACGTTGCTGGTGTGCAAGTGTTGCTTGACGCTGCCAAGGGGCATGGCGTGCACCGCTTTGTCCATATTTCTACTGATGAAACGTATGGATCGATCGTTGACGGCTCATTCAACGAGAACGATTGCCTCAGTCCGAATAGTCCTTACGCAGCAAGCAAAGCGGCGGCCGACCTATTGGTTAGGTCCTATTTCGTTACGCACAAGGCACCCGTCCTGGTGACTCGGTCGTCGAATAACTATGGTCCGTTCCAGTTTCCCGAGAAGTTTCTGCCGGTAGCGATTACCAACCTTATTGATGGCAAGCCGATACCCCTTTATGGCGATGGCGCTAACGTGCGTGATTGGTTGCACGTCGAGGATAACTGCCGGGGAATTGATGCGGTTTTGCATCGAGGCACCGAGGGTGAGATCTACAATATTGGCGCTGGCAACGAGGTAACCAATTTGGATGTTGCGACGGCACTTGCCAGCATGTTCGGGGCGTCATCTGATGCGATCCAGTTTGTTCCCGACCGGCCTGGTCACGACATGCGATATTCGGTGATTATCGAGAAGGTTGGCCAGCTCGGTTGGCGGGCCGAGGTGCCCTTCACGGACGGACTGAAGGCTAGTGTTGAGTGGTATCGGGAAAATGAGGCATGGTGGCGGCCCTTGAAGGATCGAGCTCGAGCTGGAGCACTGCCCACGACTCAGATTTGAAGTGAAATGCGAATTGCCATAAATGCGGAGCAGCTGTTGCAACCGTCACCGGGCGGTATTGGGCGCTACACGGCAGAGTTACTTAGTGGCCTCCCACGCTTGTATCCAGATGATGAGATGTCGAGTTTTGTTGCTGCACATCCCGAGTCCTCCATCGCCACAGCTAGACGAAAGTTCCAGCTGGCCAATTTTCACCCTTGGGTGTTGCCTCTGCCCCGCCCTTTCCTCTATGACTCCTGGCATCTGTTCGGTCGACCCCGGTTGTCGACATTCTCATCTGCTCTGGCCGGGGCCCAAGTAATCCATGCCCCATCGTTGGCAGTGCCACCCGAGCCCGGCCACTCGACGAAGCTAGTGGTCACCATCCACGACTTGGCACCGAAGCTCTTCCCCGAGACCTTCACAGCGCGAGGGCGACGCTTCCACACAATGGGATTCCGGGCAGCAAAGCGCCGGGCCGATCTCGTCATCACGGTTTCAGAGTCAGCAGCCCGTGAGCTAACCGATCTGGGTGGTATTGACAAGGACCGGATCAGGGTTGTGCTCAATGGTGTCACGCCCCGAGAAGTCAGCGAAGACGGAATGCGGCAAGTCCTGAAGAAGCATGGCCTCGGCAATCGTCCCTACATCTTTTGGGTCGGCACCCTGGAGCCTCGCAAGAATCTGACGTTCTTGTTGCAAGCATTCTCGCAAGTGGTGCATGACGAGAAATGTGATGTCGATCTTGTCTTGGCCGGTCCATCTGGTTGGCTGGCAAAAGAGTCGCCATTGGTGAGGCCTGAGTTTGCGTTGCTGCGAGAGGCCCTGGAAGGTCGCATCCACACCTTGGGTGCAGTTAGCGATGATGATTTAGCGGCTCTGTACAAGGGCGCCCAAGTGTTTGCATTCCCCAGCAAGCATGAGGGTTTTGGCCTGCCCATCTTGGAGTCAATGAGTCAAGGCACCCCGGTGATTTGTGCGGATGCTGGGGCTCTCCCCGAAGTTGCTGGCGAGGCCGCAATGTTGAAGTCGCTAGATGACCCGGGCGAGTGGGCCCACGGAATTTCCAACGTGCTTAACGACAACGACCTAAGACAGCGGCTCTCGACCGCCGGCGAGGCAAGAGCCTCGGAGTTGAGTTGGGATCGATGCATCCACGCAACCCATGACGTCTATCGGGAACTTCTCAGCTGACGGATTTACACCCCAGGGTCCGGCGCGACCACGAATTGCGGTCGGCGTCGCGCTATCGTCTAACAGATGGTTTCAGTCGCGATTGATGTTCTGCCTTTGATTGGGAGTCCCACCGGTGTCGGTGCTCTCACACACGAAACAGTAGATGCACTACAGAAATATTGTGGGTCCCAGCTCGAGCTGTCTGCTTTTGCGGTCACTTGGCGTCGCAGCGACTCAGTCGCCCGCACTTTGCCTCCCGCCGTCAAGCTGTGCAATCGGCTGCCGATGCCAGCTCGTCTGCTGCACCTGGCCTGGCGATATGGGGACTGGCCGCCTCTGGAAATCTGGACTGGCAAGGTGGATGTCGTCCACGCGACAAATTTTGTTGCTCCGCCAACCCGATCCTCGCAAGCCGTTATGACGATTCACGACTTGACCCCGTGGCGCTACCCTGAATTGTGCACGGAACATACCCGCGTGATGTATCCGTTGCTGGTTAAACGGGCTCTAGAGCGGGGAGCTTGGGTGCATACGACGACGCAATTTGTAGCGGATGAAGTCGGTGAGTTTTTGGGGGTTGGTCCGGATCGCATTCGCGTGATCCGCCCGGGGATTCCTCGAGCAAATGCGGATGAGAGCGTCACAGACGAGACTCTAGTTTCTCCCCACGCCAAAATGAGCGTCGTCCGAAATCTGGTTGGGACTCGCCCCTACATTCTGGCCCTTGGTACTGTCGAGCCACGCAAAGATTTACCGACGCTGGCTCGGGCATTCGATATCGTCGCTGCAGATCACCCAGACCTACAGCTTGTTATTGCCGGGGCAGACGGTTGGGGATCCGACGACCTCAACGCAGCTATAGCACAAATGAAATTTGGTAACCGAGTACGCCGCTTGGGCTACTTAGATCCGAGTGCGCGCACTGAAGTACTCAAGGCAGCAAGAGTGTTTGCTTATCCGTCGATCTATGAGGGATTTGGTTTTCCGCCGTTGGAAGCGATGCGCACGGGCGTGCCTGTCGTGGCGACCACCGCTGGTGCATTACCCGAAGTTATTGGTGATGCTGCAATTCTGGTCAAACCGGGCGATGTCGCAGCACTCGCTGACGCTCTCGGCAGTGTTGTCAGTGATGATGGCGTGTCAGAGCAGTTGGTAGCCAAGGGAAGAGCACATGTTGCGACTTTCGGCTGGGAGCAGTACGCAACGGATATGGCCAGCCTGTACGCTGATCTGGCCCAATCCAGCCCGCCGGCACGAAAAGGCCGGGTACGCACCCGCTGAGTTGCTCGGATTGCTTGGGGTAGGGGTGAGACTTGTTACGCGAGGACACCGATCAGTATCAACCAGCGATGACACAAGGCACTCAGGCTGGCAAGGCGCCACACTCAAGGCCTGTGGCGTGGTGCTTGAACCGATTGCGTGGTGTAGCTGGCAGGTTACGGCCAGACAAGTTGGAAGCATGGCAAGTTCCTTGGCTGCTTGTTGTGGCCCTTGTCGCCGGACTCATTTTGCGTGTCGTCCTTTACTTCACAGACATCAGCGATCTTGATTCCGATGAAGCGATCGTTGGTTGGATAGCACGTTCGTTTCTTCACGGCCATTTCAGTCTCTTCTTTTGGGGCCAAACATATGGCGGCACATTGGAGCCCCTTCTTACTGCGCCTTTGATGGCAATTTTCGGTTCGACTGTAGCTATTCTCCGCATTACTGCAACCCTCTTCACTGTGGCCACGACGATCGTCTTGTGGCGCTTTGCCCGGCGCATCATGCCTGATCGGAATGCGCAACTGGCCGCTGCTCTGTATTGGGTATGGCCTCTGGTCTCAGTCTGGTGGTCAATGAAAGCACGCGAGTTTTACAGAATCACGCCTCTGCTTGGACTGCTACTTCTCGTCGCCACGTTGCGTTTGATTGAAAAGCCCTCCAGACCCTTAGCCTTTTTCTTCGGCCTGATCGTGGGTCTGGGAATGTGGCAGAGCTACTTGATAGCGTTCTATGTCGTCCCTGCTGTCGTCTACTTAGCTATCGTCCGTTTTAACCCGAAGAGATATTGGTGGTTGGCTGGCCTCGGCGGAGTCGCAGGTGCTTCACCTTGGCTGGTCTACAACGTCATGCACAATTGGGAGGCTGTAGCACTCAGCAAGTCACAGTTCCCCTCGTCCATGCTCGACAGGCTCTGGGGTCTGTTTGCCCATGTAATGCCGGGGGCTCTGGGCCTAAAGACTGTGCCGGTGCTCTGCGAAACCGCTGGCAGGTGCGACTGGGGTCGCGGATGGGCAATCCCGTACGTTGCTCCAGTTCTCTATCTGGCTGCGTTGGCAGGATTCGTCTATCTCGTTATCCGACACTCGCGTCAGTTGGCCTTGGCGCTGCTGTGTCTTGGCCTGATGCCGTTCATTTATATCCTTTCGAATTACACGTTCTTTGTGGCTACCCCCAAATATTTGACAGTCGTCCTACCGGTCGTAGCGCTCCTTTTAGCGGCTCGAATCAAGCGCAATTGGATGCAAAACGCCTGCCTAGCCTTGGCGTTGGCGGTCACTGTGGCAAGCATGAGTTTGTACAACGTCCATGTGCCGGGGCGTTGGGCCGATCAAGATCTTATCCACTATCTAGAGTCGCGCAATATCCACTTTGGCTATGCCGACTATTGGCTGGCTAACCGCATCACCTTTGAGAGCGATTTGCGTGTGGTGCTTAAGCCTCTCTATTCAAATGTTCCGGAGCAGGATTCGTATGAAACCAAAGCGCGTAGATCTGTGTATGTGGTCCCTGCTGATGGCCATTGGGATCGATCATTGACTGAAGTCTTGACTGGGGGCCACGTCACCTTTGAGCGCAACCTTGTCGGTGCTAACGCTGTGTACGTTCTACAGACGGTGGTCAAGCCCGATCTCTTTCACATCGATTGGGCCAAAACCCAGCCCTGTGGGGTCGTCAGCACTGCACGAGGATGTATGTGGCGCTGACTCGCTCCGAGCTGAACCTATTCGCTTGGTGGGCGGTGGGGCTGGCGAGTTCCTGCGTTCGCTACTGAGTTCCCGCACCATGCTCACTCCGGAATCTCGCCAGCCCCACCGCCCACTGGCCCGGTTCAGACTTGGTGCTCGTCAAAAAGGGTGTATTGACGGAAAAGAATGCAGAGGGTTGAATGATCTGATATGCTAACCACATTCTGTCGTCGACTCTCCTCAGGCATTCTGCCAAGTTTCTTGACACGATCATGAGCGGTGACCTCAACACTCGATGTTGAGGCCCCCAAGTGTGTCTAGAGAGAATTTAGGAATCCCTGGTTTCTGTTGGCGCAGAGTCGTTGTCTGTGCCTATGATAAGGGCGTGTCACGGATCGACCCACATTGGCGTGTTGATCATGTCGATTCATCTCCTTTGGCGACCGCTCGCAATATTCGTATTCCTTTCAGGCATTTGAGCATTGCACGGAGCCCGGGACCTTCGCCTTTTGGGGATTGTGCACAGACAATTTCGCAAGTAATTAACTGCCTTGTAGGTTCTTGGCGAAATTGGGACTCGTTCTTTCCAAGTACTACAAGCAAAACAAATTGGGGAATCTTTTTTCATGGAAGCCATGGTGGAACGCACCGGATTATTGGCTAAAACCAAGGGCGATCTTGAAGTTATCGCTCGTTCTATGGGCGTACGGATACGCTCTACGATGCGTAAGAACGACATCGTCGACGCTATTTTGACCCATCAAGACACAGCACAGGAACTACCGACCCAAGCCAGTCAGAATGGTTCAGGGTCGAGGGAACGTGCACATAAGGCTCCGATTGAGGCTGAGGCCGGTGCAGAATCATCTGCCCAGGCTTTGGAATCAGATCTAGATCTGCCAAACTCGCAGACCCGACCTCCATCCTCTGCTGTTAGACGAGTTGGGGGATCGATCACGAACGGCGAGGTTGCTAGGCGAGGTCGTGATGTGGCGCAAAATCCTACAGAAGGTGTGATCACGATGGCTGACGGCGACACTTTCGATGACGACGACAGGTCGAGCGACCAGGGGTCACCTTCATCGCTGGCCGAGAGAACAGTTCGCAAGGTAGGCGGGCGGACAGATAATCGTGATAGCTCTGGTGGCGAAAAGCGCGCCCGACGCAGTCGGCAGCGCAGCAGGCGCGGTTCCGGCGGTCAAGGTCAGGCTGGCGGTCAAGGTGAAGGCCGGAATCAGAGCCAGGGTCAAGGCCAGGGTCAAGGTCAGCGTTCACAATCTCAATCGGCCGGCCGACAAGGCGGCGGCCGTTCCGGTGGGGGCCGTCAAGCCCAATCCGGCGACGGATTGCGTGACAATGACACGGGCGAGATGATTGAACGCAAGGGCATTCTGGATATTTTGCCAGACGGCTATGGGTTCGTGCGCACGACCGGATATCTACCGGGACGTGAAGACGTCTATGTGTCATTGAGTCAGGTTCGTCGCTTCAATTTGCGTCGCGGTGATCAAGTGACTGGAAGCATTCGACCACCCAAGTCAGATGAGAAGTTCCCAGCCCTTCTGCGCATTGTCGATGTCAATGGCAAGCCGCCAGAAGAGGCAATGACCCGGCCTAGATTTGAGGATCTGACTCCGCTGTTTCCGGATTCAAAGCTGGTCCTGGAAGTAGTTGGGTCCAAAGACAACACCGCCCAGCGGATCATCGATTTAATTTCGCCAATTGGCAAGGGCCAGCGTGGCCTGATCGTTTCTCCCTCAAAGGCTGGCAAGACCACGATTCTAAAGGGGATTGCCCACGCCATCGAAGAAAACCATCCAGAAGTTACCCTCATGGTTCTTCTTGTCGACGAGCGCCCTGAAGAAGTCACTGATATGCGCCGTTCAATTCATGGCGAAACGATTGCGTCAACGTTTGACCGGCCAGCCGACGAACATACTCAGGTGGCAGAGCTAACTATTGAGAGGGCTAAGCGGCTCGTCGAGTATGGAAACGACGTCGTGATTGTGCTCGATGGAATTACTCGCTTGGCCCGTGCATACAACCTGGCTGCACCGGCGTCGGGCCGGATCTTGTCAGGTGGTGTGGATTCAGCTGCTTTGTATCCGCCGAAGAAGTTTTTTGGGGCGGCGCGCAATATCGAGGAGGGTGGGTCTCTTACAATCTTGGCTACGGCGTTAATCGACAGCGGTAGTCGTATGGACGAGGTCATCTTCGAAGAGTTCAAGGGCACGGGCAACATGGAATTGCGTCTTGATCGCCGAATGGCTGAGAAGCGTATTTACCCAGCTATCGATATTGATGCCTCTTCCACGCGGCAAGAACAGCTGCTCTTTGAGCGCAAGGAACTTGAACAGATCTGGAAGTTGCGTCGTGTTATGTCGGCTCTCGATGGTGGGGCTGGCTTGGAGTTGCTGATTGCCAAGATCAAGGCAACTCGATCGAACCAAGAGTTCCTGGACGAGATCGCTAAAACGCCTGCGGGCATTTAACGTTTTAGCGGCTCAGGCTGAAAGTCAAGCTGGGCGGAATTTGGATTCGACCTACTAGGGTTAACTGGTAGAGCCGCGGGCCCTAAGTGCCGGAGTCGAGTTATTCCCGCCCAAAAGAGTTTGTAGAAACTATTCGCAGAGAAAGGTGAATTTAGATGAAAACTGATATTCATCCGGACTACATGGAAGCACAAGTGTCCTGCTCATGTGGCAACACTTTTACGACGCGTGCCACTGTTCCGGAGATAAAAGTAGAACTGTGTTCAGAGTGTCACCCGTTCTTCACTGGTAAGCAAAAGCTCGTCGATGCGGGTGGTCGAGTTGAACGCTTTAAGCGTCGCTATTCGGCTGCTCCTGCAGCTCCTCAACCAAAGAAGAGGGACCGCAAACTCGCAGCCAAGGAAGCTAGCAAGGCTGAGCAAACAGCCGAGGTTTCCGCCAGTCCAGCTGCCGATGTCGAAGGCTGACGTGGCGCTGCCACGTCATTGCGAGCCCTGGGCTTTGGCAGGGCGAAGCAATCCAGGCTTTAAATAATCTGCGAGCGCAGCGAGCAGGACTTTATCAGCATGTTCGATCTTTTATGAATTGCTCGCTGCGCTCGCAAAGCAGCGAAGCCTGGATTGCCACGCTTCGCTCGCAATGACAGAAGGCCTGGTAGCGACGCCCCTGGTTAGGGGGCCTGAATGGTTTCGTCATGTTTGAACGTTTGAGTGAAATTCGCGAGAAGGCTGCTGAGGTCGAGAAGAAGCTCAGTGATCCGGCAGTCATTTCCCAGCAAGATCTTTTGGCCGATTTGGGTCGTCAGCATTCTGAACTCGCCCCTATCGTTCGTGCTCTAGATGCCTATGAGCAAGCTCGTCAACACCAAGCTGATGCTTCCGAGTTGGCTTCGGGCGCTAGCGATCCACAAGAGCGTGAATTTTACAGTGCTGAACAGGCTTCAGCTGCTCAGCAGGTTGAAGAACTCGAAGCTCAGTTGCGTGAGCTGCTCCTTCCGAAGGATCCCAACGATGATCGCAATGTCATTGTTGAGATACGTGCCGCCGCTGGTGGAGACGAGGCCGGCCTCTTTGTAGCCGACCTCTATCGCCTCTATAGCCGTTATGCTGAGCGCAATCGATTCAAATCTGAGGTTCTGTCATCGTCACCTACAGGCGTGGGCGGCTTCAAAGAAGTGACTCTGGCCATCAACGGCAAGGGTGCTTTCTCGCGACTCAAGTATGAAGGTGGCACGCATAGGGTTCAGCGCGTACCTGAGACGGAAGCTTCGGGCCGGATCCACACTTCGACTGTGACTGTGGCGGTCTTGCCTGAAGCCGAAGAAGTCGAAGTTGCTATTTCGCCCCAGGACATTCAGGTTGACGTTTTCCGGTCGTCCGGGCCTGGTGGTCAGTCGGTCAACACGACTGACTCCGCTGTGCGCCTGACCCACATACCAACGGGACTCGTTGTCACCTGTCAGGACGAAAAGAGTCAGATCCAAAATCGCGAGAAAGCAATGCGTATCTTGCGGGCCCGCCTGCTCAAGGCCGAACAGGACCGTCAAAGTGCTGAAATTTCAGCGGATCGCCGAGCCCAAGTTGGTTCAGGTGAGCGGTCTGAAAAGATTCGAACCTTCAACTTCCCCCAAAACAGGGTGACTGATCACCGCGTTGGGGTGTCGATACACGACCTCGACAGCGTGCTTGACGGCAACCTCACTCCTTTGATCGATGCTTTATCCGCCGATGAGCGGACCCGAGCACTACAAGCAGGCTAAGAGGTCTTCCCCCATGCCTGATAAGTCCGCATTCGATAGCCTGCTCAGAGACGCTAAACGCCGTCTTGAGGCAGCCGGCATTGAGAGCGCAGAGAACGATGCTTGGCGTCTGGCTATGTGGGCCAGCGACCTAGATATGACTCAGCTTGTTGTCCAGGCAGATACCGTGTTTCACTCAGCGCAAGTTGTGGAACGGTTTCATAACGCCGTTGCGCGCCGGGCGCAGCGTGAGCCCCTCCAATGGATCGAGGGCGAAGCAGCATTCTTAGATTTTGAAGTTCGGGTAGGCCCCGGCGTGTTGGTGCCACGGCCAGAAACCGAAGTGACCGCGCTGTGCGCAATCGAACAGGCCTTGGATGCCCGCCGGATTCTCGATTGTGGCACCGGTTCTGGGGTATTGGCGATTGCTTTGGCCCGGCGGTTTCCGAGCGTGCAGGTCCACGCTACTGAAAGGTCACAAGCAGCGTTAGTTTGGGCGGCTCGAAATATTGAATCATTGGCTCCTCAAATCCAGCTCCATCAGGGCTGGTTTTTTTCTGCCGCCGGCGATTTTGACTTGATTGTTTCCAATCCCCCCTATGTCTCTGCTCGTGAATGGGACAGTCTCGAACCCGAGGTAAAGATTCACGACCCGAAAGTTGCACTTGTGCCGGCTGGGTTAGCTGCATCGGAACCTGAGGACGAGGCCCAGGGCTTTGGAGCCATCGAACAGGTATTGGCCATCGGCTTTGAGCGGCTCAACAATGCGGGCAGTCTCGTTTGTGAGATTGGCGCTAGCCAAGGCCCAAGGGCACGTGAGATTGCCCAAAGGGTTGGCTTCGATGGGATAGATGTGCAACCCGATCTGACCGGGCGTGACCGAGTGCTTGTTGCCACAAAATCTGTACGGTCCCGGACGTAAGTAGGGGAGAGAGTCATGTTGGTTGGGTCAGATGAGTCTGGAACTACGGCCGCTGTCGACGCTCTCAGGGCCGGCAAGGTGGTGGCATTTCCAACCGAGACAGTTTTCGCGCTGGCGGCGTCCGTGAACGAGCCAGCCGCAATCGATGAGATCTTTCGGCGAAAGGCAAGAGGCAAGGATGTTCCCCTGCCGGTCTTGTGCGCCACTCTTGATCAGGCGGACGCGCTGGCCGTAATCACGGGCCGGGCTCGACGATTGGCCGAACAATATTGGCCTGGGCCCCTCACGCTTGTGTGTCCCCGTCGCCGTGACATCGCTCTCGATGTGGGTGGAGACCCGGCCACAATTGGAGTGCGCGTTCCCAACCATCCCGTCGCTGCAACGATCTTGGCGCGAGTCGGCCCTTTGGTGGCCACCAGCGCCAACCTGCATTCCGAAGAGCCGTGCGAGCGGGCGCAAGATGCCGAAGCCCTCTTTGGTGCCAGCATGATTGTTGTTAGGGAGGAGCCGGACTCCGGGACTGCCAGCGCCACGCCAGCAAGTGGCACCTCCTCAACCGTCCTGGCAGTTGACGATCGGGGCGAGGTCACCGCCATCTTGCGCCAAGGCGATCTCTTCCCGTCATCCTGAGCCCCTGGCGCCAGCCAGGGGCGTGAGGATCCAGTCAGTGACACTTATGCAACAAGATGCAAGTGGTTGACCGATCCCTCGCAATGACGGACCGGCGCCCGCTACGATAGTGCTGTGTTGAAAGTACTTTTTGTTTGTCATGGAAACGTATGTCGGTCGCCGATGGCTCAGTACATGTTGGCGGGAGCTTTGGCAGCGCGTGGCTTGCGTCCGGGTCAAGATTTCGAGGTCAGCTCTGCTGGGGTTGGTGACTATGCAGAGACGCAGAGCGCCATTGAATTCGGGGCGTGGCGGGAATTGTCGGCACGCGGGATTGACGCATCGGGCCACAAGAGCCGACCGCTAACTCCTGAAATGTTACAGGACACAGATTTGGTGCTCACGATGGAAATCGCTCAAGCCAGGGCAGCCGTAGTTTCTCATCCCGATTCACTTGGTCGCGTGTTTTCGCTGAAGGAGTTTGCCCAGCTGGCTGTAGAAACGGCAGAGACCATGACAGTTCCGTCCGGTAGCGCTGGTGTTTCCTTGTTGGCTCAAAAGCGCACGAACTCTTCCTTTACTAGTCGACACCTTGATGTGGTCGATCCGATGGGGGGTACGAGCAAAGACTTCGCTCAGTGCGCGTCCCAGATTGCCGACCTTGTCGAAGTAGCGGCCGATGTGCTTGTCGGATTGCCGATCGTGTCGCCGGGTGCCATGCCGGGGGTAATAGATGCTAGAGACAAGCCCCCAGTGCCGCCGAATCGAGATAGCCGCGGACCCAACTCCAACATGCTCCGTCAGCCTGACATGGTCGATGTGGCCCGTCCCCGTGGCCTTGCCAAGTGGTTCCGCTCCCGCTACTAGTTCTGGGCAGTGTTGGTGAGCTGTGGATGGCCAGATCGCCGGCATAATTCGCCAAAAACCCGCATTAGGACCTCAAAAGAGGTCCCAATGCATTTAAGGGCCCGTGATGGAATAACATAGGTGTTCGCAACGGCCCCGACTGGCTCTCGCTGCGTTCCTCCTCCTCGAGTAGTGCCTGCTATGCATCGTCGTCGCGCCTTGCGAGAGTCACCCAGGACTCGCCGCAAACGCGCTAGTTATTCCATCACGGGCCCTAACCTTAGAGAACTCAGTCACGTTTCTTTGGAGACCAACATGCACAGTAGCTTCGTCGCTCAAACTGATCCGGTAGTGGCAGGCATGCTCGAGAATGAGCTTGAGCGCCAGCGTAACACTCTGCAATTGATAGCGTCTGAGAATTTTGCTTCGCCGGCAGTGTTGGAAGCGACGGGCTCGGTGCTCACCAACAAGTATTCAGAGGGCTATCCGGGCAAGCGCTACTACGGGGGCAACGAGGTTATTGACCGGGTCGAGACGCTCGCTATCGAACGGGCCAAAGTTCTCTTTGGGGCTGAGCACGCCAACGTGCAGTCGCATTCGGGTGCTACCGCCAACATGGCGGTTTACCTTGGGTTGCTCAAGCCGGGCGATAAGGTCATGGGCATGCGCCTTGACCAGGGTGGGCATCTTACGCATGGTTCACCTGTCAATGCCAGCGGGATCCTATATGACTTTGTTGCCTACGGTGTGCGCGACGATGACGAAACCATTGATTACGACAACGTCCGTGAAGTGGCTCGGCGGGAGCGTCCCAAGATGATTGTGGCCGGAGCCACGGCCTATTCGCGAGTGATTGATTGGGCGCCGTTCCGTGAGATCGCCGATGAAGTCGGCGCTTATCTCATGGTTGACGCGGCACACATCATGGGACTGATTGCCGGGGGCGTGCATCCGAGTCCCGTGCCCTTTGCCGATGTCGTGACGAGTACTACGCACAAGACTTTGCGGGGCCCGCGTGGGGCGATCATTCTGTGCCGGGAGTCGCTGGCCAAAGTCATCGACAAGGCTGTCTTTCCGGGCAGTCAGGGCGGGCCTCTCGACCATGTGGTGGCGGCCAAGGCGATTTGTTTCCACGAGGCAATGCAACCGGAATTCAAGGAGTATGCGGCCAACGTGGTGGGCAATGCCCAGGCGTTGGCGAAAGCGTTGTCAGAGTTGGGTTTGCGGATCGTCTCGGGCGGGACCGACAACCACTTGTTACTGGCTGACTTGCGGAGTCTCGACATCACGGGCCGTGACGCCGAAAAGGTATGTGATCGTGCCGGCGTGTCGTTGAATCGCAACACAATACCGAATGATCCCCAGCCACCTTTGCGGGCGAGCGGAATCCGCATTGGTACTGCTGCCGAGACCACTGCCGGGATGGGTCGTGACGAAATGCCGATGGTCGCGGAATTGATAGTGCGGGCGCTTAAATGCCGAGACGACGAAGCAGGTCTGGACCATGTGCGGGCCGACGTCAAGTCGCTGTGCGCCAAATTTTCACCGTACGAAGCCGGCCTGAGGTTGCCCCAACAAGTTTGAGAGTGTGTAAGTGCCGACTAGTGAACTAACTGCAACGATAATTGCAGACCTGATTGTTTGCTTGACGGCATTTGCTGTTACGTGGCTAACAACCCCGCTCGTGGCCCGCTTTGCTAGGCGCAAGGGCTTGTTGGCTGTGCCGAACGAACGCAGTACTCACGCAAAACCGACGCCCTATCTGGGTGGCGCCGCCATGTTTGTTGGGTTACTTGCAGCGTTCGGCGTGGCATTCATGTTGCCCACGCTGCGTGATGCCATTAGTGGCGGCACAGCGGCCTTAGGCGTAATTCTTGCCGCTGGCGTCTTGTTCACGATCATGACCCTTGACGACATTCGAGATATTTCGCCGCCCGCCAAGATTGCCGGCATGGTCTTGGCCGCGTGCATCTTGTTTCTATTGGGTGTGACAATGCGCTATTTTCGGATTCCATTTTTCGGTTTCGTGGTGTTGTCCAACGACTTTGCCCCACTTGTGACTGCGATCTGGGTTGTTGTCATGTGCAATGCCCTGAACTTGATCGATGGTCTTGACGGCTTGGCTTCGGGAGTGGCAGCCATTGCTGCCGGCGCTATGTTGCTCTTTGCTTTGAGATTGCAGAGCATCGGGCTGCTTGACTCTGACTCGCTTGGTCCCGTGATTTGCGCCGCCGTAATTGGCATCTCGTTGGGCTTTCTGCGCTGGAACTTCTATCCGGCCAAGATCTTTATGGGCGATGCCGGTGCCATGCTCTTGGGGCTGCTATTGGCGGCAGCCACAATGTTGATCGGTGGCCGAGTCGACGACTCTTTCAGTGGCCAAACGTTCTTCTTCTTTGCTCCCTTGCTCATTCCATTGATTATCTTGGGCATCCCTCTGGCCGACGCTGCCCTGAGTTTTTTGCGCCGACTGCGACGTGGCCAGTCTTGGACTACAGCCGACCGTGAACATTTGCATCACCGATTGCTGGCTCTCGGTCACGGCGAGCGACGGACGGTCTTGATGATTTACGCGTGGACAATTCTGTTGGGCTTGGTGGTGCTGGTCCCCACTTTCACCGGCCGTGGCAATGCCGTAGTTCCGATCGCTCTTGCCGGGATGGCCCTATTTCTCTACGCGGTCTTTCATCCGGGCAGTCCCAAGCGCAGCCTTCTAAGGCGCTTCAAGCCCATGAGTGCTCGCCGGGCCGATCGTCAATCGCAGCAGACCGAGCGAGAGGACCTGGACTCCTCCCCGTCATTGCGAGGAGCCGCAGGCGACGAAGCATAAACAGTCACGTTAGCGCCAGGCCCCGTCCGTCGTTGGCCGGATTCCTGACTGCTCGCAAGCTCGCCGAGTATTGAAAGTCTGGATTGCCACGCCCTGCCAAAGCCCAGGGCTCGCAATGACGGCAGGTGAACGTTGGTGATGACCCTACCGTCATTGCGAGCGCAGCGTGGCAATCCAGGCGTTACTGCTTTGCGAGCGTAGCGAGCAAATCAAAACGGACTCGGGTCCAATCTAGGCCCAACATTGCTAAGCTCGAAACCAACCCAAATGAGAAGTTTTTAATGGTTACGCCTAAGTCGTCTGGAAGAAGACCTCCCTCATATACGAAGATGGGTCAGGGTCTTTCATCGGGTATTGAGTACGCGATGACGGTTGCCCTGCCTACGGTGGGTGGCTATTTTCTGGACCGGGCGCTGGGGACAAAACCGTGGTTTGTCGTTGTTGGTGCCACTGTCGGTTTTATCTTGGGGTTCTTAAGGATTATGTACGCAGACAAATATGAGAAAGCTCGGCGCAGGGGACTTGGCATCGATGCCAGTAGCGAAATCGAGCGGGAAGTTCCAGACGTGTTGAAGAATAAAACATCTCGGCCCCCCGGCACAATCAAGAATGAGGTCACGGGACTCACCAGCTACTCTGACTATCGGCCCCGTCGATTTGGCGACCCAGTTCCTGACCATCTCCTGCAGAGCACGATTCGTCATCCTGAGGGAGCGCAGCGACCGTGAGGATCCACCTGCGGCGAAGCCGCAGACCACCTACATATTTGATCCATTCTGAATTCCTCGCTGCGCTCGCAACCGGGGACACCCCGGTCACCCCGACGGTCTGGATTGCCACGCCCTGCAGAGCCAGGGCTCGCAATGACGAAGGGCCGGATAGCAACACTCTGGCTCAGGGGCGCTGAATGGTTACCCTTGGTGGCGATTTCCCTTGTGGTCCCCGTCATGTCGAGACCCGCTTGTTTCGTCAATCGCTGCCGTGGTTGGCAGCCATAATCCCTATCGTTCTTGGGGTTGCCTGGCTCTTGAGGGGCAACGAAGGACTGGCTTCTGCTGCGATTGGCACGTTGCTGGGTGTCGGCAATCTTGGATTGTCTGCTCTAGTCATGGAACGAGCAGGCCGTGTTGGCGGCAATGCTCTTATTCTTGCGGCGCTTGTAAGTTATGTGGTGCGTCTCGCCATCTTGTTTGTAGTCTTCATACTTCTAGAACAGCTTGATTTCATTGATGCTCCAACGCTCGGAATTGTCTTAGCCGGCACATACCTTGGGTTGTTGGTCATCGAAGCGTTCGCTGTTGTTGCGTCTGATCGAGCTGTCGCGCAATCCGCCCAAGCTCGACTCCGACCCTCGGGAATTGACGGGGTAAATGACGCTCCGACGAGCGTAAGCTGATCACGCCGGCGTGGCCGGACACAGGATTAAGTTGCTTCTCCTGGCCCCTCGACTGCTTATAGGAAGGAATCAAAGCGGATGTTTTTCGGTGCCTCAGGTGGCGGACTGCACATTCCCTCAACTGAGGAGCTATTTAGCTGGCCAGATTTCGCCTTTAAGGGAACGGTCTTTGGCATCAACAAAACGGTGCTGCTTTACTTCCTGGGTGCCCTCATTGTCGGTTTTCTTTGGATCGTCGGTTCCAGGCGGCAGAGCCTAGTCCCCCGTGGCTTGCAGAATTTGATGGAAGTCTTTTATGGCTTCATTCGCAACAACATCGTCATTGAAGTGATGGGAGTTGCCGGTCTCAGCTATGTACCCTTCTTGGCGACTCTGTTCTCGTTCATTTTCGTTCTGAACCTCTTTGAAATCACACCGTTCATCTTGTTCCCTCCCACTTCGCGGATAGCTTTGCCGGCCTTCTTTGCGATTCTGGTGTGGGTGATTTTCATTGTCCAGGGGATCCGTAGCCAGGGTGCGGGACACTACTTCAAGGGCATCTTGTTCCCGCCCGGAGTGCCCAAGCCGATCTACATCTTGCTCACGCCGATTGAGCTCATCTCGGTGTTCATTGTGCGCCCTTTGACTCTGGCCGTTCGACTTTTTGCCAACATGGTGGCGGGCCATACTCTGGTGACGATGTTTTTGATCTTTTGTGAAACGACCCTATTCGCCGACTCGATTGGTGTGAAGTTCGTTGTTATTCCCAGCTTCATCGGTGCGGTCGGAATGCTTGGGTTTGAGATTTTCGTCTCGGCCATTCAGGCTTTCATTTTCACAATTCTCGCTGCTGTTTACATTGGAGAGTCCATTCACGGACACTGAGTTGCAGTGGCTGGTTGACAAGGTTCGATATAAGGAGAAAAGGAAGACATGTTCTTAGGCGAAGTGGTTGGAAGTGTAAATGTTATCGGTTATGGCTTGGCAGCTATTGGGCCAGGTCTGGGCATCGGATATATCGCAGCGGCCGCAATTGATGCTTCCGCTCGCCAGCCTGAACTGGCAGGTCAGAGTCGTACCACTATGTTCTTGGGTATTGCTTTCACCGAGGCTCTAGCGCTGTTCGGATTCGTGCTGGCGTTCATTCTTGGTGGTTGATTGACTCTCCGAAAGTCCGCCCTCTTCTTTGGAGTGACAACGTATGTTTGATAGTTCTTTGATGTTCATGGCCCAGGAAAAGAGTGGCCTGCAAATTATCCTGCCCGAGTGGTCCGAAGTGTTTTGGGGCGCCCTTTCGTTTGCGGTCCTATTTGTACTCCTCGCCAAATTTGCTTATCCGGCCATGAAAAAGGGTCTGGAAAAGCGTTCGCACGCCATCGAGGACGACCTCAAGAAGGCTGAAGGGGCCAAGCTTGAGGCCGAGCAAGTGCTGGTAGAGTATCGCACCCAATTGGCCAATGCCCAGACCGAAGTGAACCGAATCATCGAAGAGGGTCGTAAGCGAGCCGAAGAGATGCAAGTGGAGTTGCGGGCTAAGGCCGAGGCTGAATCGGAGCGCATTATTGAGTCCGGTCGTCAAGACGTGTCGAACTCGGTAACTGCTGCCAAGGCCGACTTGTCTCGCCAGATTGCCGAACTCTCGGTTGACCTTGCCGGACGCATTCTGTCACGTGAACTTGATGTCACGTCGCAACGCCAAACCATCGATGACTTCATCCGCGGTCTCGAGGGCATGGAGGCCAAGACAAGGTGAGTGACGTTATCCAGGGGTACGCTCAAGCGATCTTTGATGTTGCCGAGGCCGAGGGCATGCTTGGCGATGTGCAGGACGAGATGACTCGTTTTGAAAGTATCTTGGCGTCGAACCCCGCTCTTTTCGATGGGTTGCATGACGTAGCAGTGCCACCTGTGCGGCGCCAATCAATGATTGAAGAGCTCTTCACTGGCAAGCTTCATTCCCAGACTGTGTCTCTGCTCAGTTTTGTGATCGGCTCGGGTAAAGCCAGGCAGCTTCCCGAGATCATCAGTCGTCTCCACAAGATTTCGGCACAGACCCGTGATCTAGTAGTTGCCGAAGTAAGGGCAGCAGCCGAGTTGACCCAAGTTCAGCAAGACGAGATGACCGCCGCATTGGCGAACATTACTGGTAAGCAGATCGATCTGCGTGTGACTATCGATCCAGCGGTAATTGGCGGTGCTGTCGTGCAAGTGGGTGACGATATCGTCGATGGGACCGTGAGCACCAAGCTGGATCGGCTGCGAGATGACCTGCGCCGCCGACCGACCGCCTAGGCCAGGGGGGGGGCGGGAATCGACCCCCTCGAAATTATTGGAGGAGATTATGGCTGAGTCATTGTTGATAGAGCCTGATGAGATTACGTCAGTTCTTAAGAAATACATCGACAGTTACAAACCAGAGTTGGGCATTGAAGAAGTCGGCCGGGTTATGGAAGTGGGCGACGGTATTGCTCACGTGAGCGGCCTGCCCAACGCCATGTGTAACGAGATCCTCGAGTTTGCCAGTGGTGTTTCCGGCCTGGCGCTCAACCTTGAGGAAGACTCGATTGGTGTCGTCGTGCTCGGTTCTGTCGACGAGATCGAAGAGGGCATGAGTGTCCGCTCGAGTGGGCGTATTCTCTCGATCGGTGTCGGTGATGCGTTCTTGGGGCGTGTAGTTGACGCTATGGGGCGGCCGATCGATGACAAGGGTCCGATTAATGCCACTGCTTCACGGCTACTCGAGCTCCAGGCGCCGACCGTTATTGAACGCCAGCCCGTGCATGAGCCTCTCCAAACGGGTATTAAGGCCATTGACGCTATGACACCAGTTGGTCGGGGCCAACGAGAGCTAGTTATTGGCGACCGCCAGACCGGCAAGACCGCAGTGTGCATTGACACGATCATCAACCAGCGTGGCAAGGGCGTCAAGTGTGTTTACGTGGCGATCGGCCAAAAGGACTCGACCGTTGCTGAGGTCACGGAAATTCTTAAAGAGCACGGTGCCATGGACTACACCGTGGTCGTGAATGCTCCGGCCAGCGTGCCCGCACCATTCCAGTATCTCGCCCCTTACTCGGGTTGCGCTCTGGCTCAGCACTGGATGTACAGCGGCGATGCCTCTTTGATTGTCTACGACGACCTGTCTAAGCAAGCCGTGGCATACCGACAGATTTCGCTTTTGCTGCGTCGTCCGCCGGGCCGTGAGGCGTATCCGGGTGACGTGTTCTACTTGCACTCCCGTTTGCTTGAGCGTTCGGCCAAATTGTCGAAGGCTCTTGGTAGTGGTTCATCGACGGCCTTGCCGATCATTGAGACTCAGGCCAACGACGTTTCGGCCTATATCCCCACGAACGTAATCTCGATCACCGATGGCCAGATCTTCTTGGAGAGTGACCTGTTTAATGCCGGTCAGCGTCCTGCCATTAACGTTGGTATCTCCGTGTCACGTGTGGGTGGAGCTGCCCAGATCAAGGCGATGAAGAAGGTCGCCGGAACGTTGCGTCTGTCGCTTGCTCAGTATCGTGAGCTTGCGGCGTTTGCTCAGTTTGGATCCGATCTTGATGTCGCCAGTCAGGCCCAGCTCAACCGTGGGGCACGTATGACTGAACTTTTGAAGCAAGATCAGTACGAGCCGATGGATGTTGCCGACCAGGTCTTGTCAATCTGGGCTGGGGCTAATGGCGCTCTGGATGATGTTCCTCTCAACCAGGTGAAAGCCTTTGAAACCCAATGGCTGGCTTTTGTGCAATCACGGCATCCGGGCCTGCGGGAGAATCTTCATACCGACTACGACGATGAGATCATCGAATCGTTGAAGTCGGCCATTGCGGAGTTCCACGAGAGCTGGAAAGCCTCGCAAGCGGCAGCAGAATTAGCCCTCACGCCTACTCAGACCCAGCTCCAGCATGACGAGAAGGACATGGCTCAATTGTCGTCAGACATTAGGGCAACCGCGACTCAGGTCGCCGAGCACCAAGAAGGCCCGCCGGCCGGATGATTTTGATTGAGAGGGGGGAGTTGTCCCCCCTCGACATGATTTAGGGAGATATTAGATGCCTGCAGGAGAGATGCGCGAGATTCGACGGCGCATTGGATCTGTGCAATCAACGATGAAGATTACGCGAGCGATGGAACTGATCGCTGCGAGCCGGATTATGAAAGCCGAACGGGCTCTGGCAGCTGCGCGTCCATATGCCGTCGGCATGGCTCATGTCCTGCAAGATCTCGTCAAGGCGGTGGGAACATCGATCTCGCACCCTCTCCTCGATGTGCGCGAGACCCAAAACAAGAACATGGCCTTGGTGATTTGCAGTGATCGAGGTCTAGCCGGCCCGTTCAATGTCAACGTCCTCAAGCTTGCCCAACAGACGCTCGCCGGCATGCCGGGCAAGGAATCATCTGTTGCCGCCGTGGGTCGTAAGGCATCTTCTTATTTCAAGTTTCGGGGCGTGCCTATCGACAAGGTGTGGGTTGGCATAAGTGACAGGCCCACGTATGCCGATGCCAAAGAGGTCGGCAACTACGTGATTGAGGCCTACCAATCGGGCGCCGTCGACAGTGTCTCACTCGTATACACAGTATTTACCTCGGTGTTCACCCAAACCGCCCAAACCGTACAGCTGCTGCCTATTGATCCGACCGAACTAGCCAAGCTCGAGCACAGTGCTGGCCAATTTACGGCAGCTTCGATTGATGATCCCGGCGGCCCTAACGGCAGCGGCCCCGAACCCGACACGATTTTTGATCCAGATCCTGAGTCGATCCTCGACACATTGCTGCCCAAGAGTCTCCAGTCCCTTATCTTTTCGGCAATGTTGGAATCAGCAGCCTCCGAGCATGCATCTCGGCGCAAGGCCATGAAGGCCGCGACAGACAACGCCAGGGATCTGACCCGAGTATTGACATTGCAAGCAAACAAGGCCCGCCAGGCCGCCATCACAACCGAAATTCTCGAAGTTGTCGGTGGCGCCGAAGGCCTCAAGAAAAAGAGTTAGCACATGAATTCGCGTCCCTCTCCCGTCATCCTGAGCCCTGGCGCTAGCCAGGGCGTGAGGATCCAGTCCGTGACGTGGCTGAACGAGATGGAAGTGGTTGACCCAGTTGAACCACCTAGGGATTTGTACATTTGATAGAAGGAGTAAAAATGACTGCGACCGTGGATGATAGAAAAGTGACCGGAGGCTCGAGCGGTGCCCGGCCGGCTGGACGAGTGGTGGGCGTGTATGGCCCGGTGTTGGACGTGGAGTATCCACCCGATGCTTTGCCTGAAATCAATACAGCCCTTGAGGTCGATCGGATGGTCGGCGAAGACACGACCGAGACGATTGTCGCTGAAGTGGCGATGCAGATTGGTCACGGTCGGGTGCGGGCTATTGCGATGCGCCCAACCGACGGTATTTCTCGTGGCACTGAGGTCCGCAACACGGGGGCGCCGATTTCGGTGCCGGTCGGGCCCGAAACGCTGGGTCACATCTTCAACGTGCTGGGCATTCCAATGGATGACCCCGATGCCGATGTGGGCAACGTGCGGTGGCCGATTCACCGTGAAGCGCCGAAATTTGCCGACCTTGAACCCCGTACAGTCATGTTTGAGACTGGCATCAAGGTTATTGACCTTGTTGAGCCATATGTGGCTGGTGGCAAGATCGGTATGTTCGGTGGAGCCGGTGTTGGCAAGACCGTCATCATCCAAGAGATGATTCACCGTGTTGCTACAACGCACGGTGGTGTGTCAGTGTTTGCCGGGGTGGGGGAGCGTACCCGTGAGGGTAATGACCTTTTCCTCGAGATGAAAGAATCCGGGGTGCTCGAGAAGGCTGCTTTGGTGTTTGGCCAGATGGACGAGCCGCCGGGTGTGCGTCTGCGTGTTGCTCTATCGGCCCTCACCATGGCTGAGTATTTCCGTGATGAAATGAAGCAAGACGTGTTGCTCTTTATTGACAACATTTTCCGTTTCACTCAGGCCGGATCCGAGGTGTCGACTCTTCTCGGGCGTATGCCGTCGGCTGTGGGATACCAGCCTACGCTGGCTAACGAAATGGGTGCGTTGCAGGAACGGATTACCTCGACCCGGGGGCGTTCTATTACGTCGCTGCAAGCCATTTACGTGCCTGCTGACGATTTGACTGACCCAGCGCCAGCCACCACCTTCTCGCACCTCGATGCCACTACAGTGCTGTCTCGAAAGATCTCCGAGCTGGGCATCTATCCGGCGGTCGACCCGCTGGAGTCGTCCAGCCGAATCTTGGACCCGCATTCCGTGGGCAAGGAGCATTATGACGTGGCTCGACGTGTGCAGGAAGCACTCCAGCGCTACAACGACCTTCAAGACATCATCGCCATTCTCGGCATGGATGAGCTTTCTGAAGAAGACAAGATTATCGTGACTCGAGCACGCAAAATCCAGCGTTTCCTCTCGCAACCGTTCTTCGTGGCTGAAGCCTTCACCGGCACACCCGGTATTTACGTGCCGATCGACCGCACAATTGAGAGCTTCAAGGCAGTCGTTGACGGCGAGGTTGATGATCTTCCTGAGCAAGCCTTTTACATGGTTGGCGATCTCGATGACGTGCGCGCCAAAGCCCGTGAGCTCGAAAAGTCGGGCGCAGCATAATGCGAGTTGAGATCGTCACACCCGACGCACGCTTGTTCACAGGCTCAGCCGATATGGTGATAGCCCGTGGGGTTCGTGGCGAAGAGGGCTTCCTCACAGATCACGAACCGATGGTGATGAGCCTTGGCTACGGCGAATTGCGCCTCTACCAAGGCGATCAAGTCTCGAATCGGTTCGCCATCTTTGGTGGCTTCCTCGAGTTCCGCGATAACGTGGCCTGGGTATTGTCAGATGACGCCGTCAAGGCCGAGAGCATCGACGCTCTTGGTGCTCGAGAACGACTAGTCGAGTTGGAGGGCGCGTCTCAAGATGAGCCAGCCATCAAAGAGGAGTTTCGCCGCACGAAAGTTCTCGTTGAAGTAGCTCGAGATCGAGACAAGTAGGGACTTTGAGCGGCTACCTATTGGAGCACGTTACACAGCTTCCATTTGCCGCCTTCTTTGACGACAGCGAACGTGAATGGCTGGGTCTTGCCGCCAAGGTTAAGCTCGCCCTTCACCGTTCCGTTGCTGTTCTGGGTCGAGAGCGAGTCGACGTTCCATGTCTTAATGCCGCCGGCTTCACTCAGAGAAGCTTCCAGCCCCTTCTGAAACTCGTCGCCAGTTTGGGTTGTCTTGTCGCTGGCGCAGAGACGATTGTATGCCTGTCCGTAGTTCTTGTCATGCAATGCTTGAAAGTAGCTATTCACTGAGTCGGCCGGGGCAGAGACAGTCTTGAAAAGGGCGAAGCCCGTAATGGCGAGGGCGGTTATGCCAATGATTCCAATCACGAACAAGCCACCAACAATCCCCACCACCCACGGCCAGATCTTCCGTTTCCGTACCTGAGGTTGGCCAGCCATTGGGTATTGTGGTTGGCCGGGCTGCTGGGGCCTGGGCGGATATGGTGGCTGGCCGGGAGGGCCAGAGACAGGGGGTTGAGCAACGGGAAAGGGCGGTCCCGGAGGATAGGGAGGATATGTCGGCCCGGGGGGTTGCGGGGGTGCCGTCGGCTGTGGCGGCCCGGGAGCATAGTATTGCGGGCCGGGAGGGCTACCAACAGCCGGTTGAGTCGGCGGGACAGGCGTGTTTGCCGGACCAGTAGGTGGCAGCGGGACGGTTGGCCCAGGAGAGCCAGGTTGTGGGCCCGGAGGTTCGTTCGTTCTGGGACCTGTTTCTTGCGCTGGACTGTCGTCCGGTGGCATCGGCATAGGGCAATCCTGTCTGATCCGGTCGCCTACAAGGCTGCGCCACTATACCAGAGCACAAACGGAATCCGATATAGCAGGCGGAAATTGCTTAATTGTGCTTACCCTAACGAGGATCACAATAATACAGTGTCACAGCGTATGCCTGGCTTGGCGATACGTGGCAATGAGGACGAAGCTTGAGGTGTGAGAGAGATGGCGACGAAATCCCCCGACAAGAAGGCCGACGTTGTAACCACCAGCCGTGGTAAAACAGAGGCCATGGATTCGCTCGTGGCGGGGTGGCGGGACCAGTTAGCTGAGACTAAACAACGTGACGTCGAGATGTCGACGTACTCGGGTGAAGAACAGCGAGCACTCTATACGGCGGCCGACCGCGAGGGTGTCGATGAGGCGAGCTCACTGGGCGTTCCAGGATCGTTTCCCTTCACTCGGGGACCTTATGCGAGCATGTATCGCACGAAACTGTGGACCTCACGTCTCTTTTCTGGCTTCGGCACTGTCATCGAAACCAATGAGCGCTATCACAAGCTCTTGGCGGCCGGCCAAGATGGGCTCTCTGTCGCGTTCGACTTGCCAACCCTTATGGGGCTTGATTCTGATGATCCTCGAGCCGTTGGTGAAGTGGGCCGGTGTGGTGTAGCGGTCGACACGGTTGAAGACATGCGGTTGCTGTTCGATCGAATCCCGTTGGGCGAGATCACCACGTCAATGACGATCAACTCGCCGGCCGCCATCCTGCTCGCAATGTATGTGGCCGTGGCCCAGGATCAGGGATTCTCAACCCAGCAGTTGGGCGGCACAATCCAAAACGACATGCTCAAGGAATATCACGCTCAGAAGGAGTATTACTTCCCGCCTCGCCAGTCGCTGAGAATTATGTCAGACATGATGACTTTTACAACCGCAGAGATGCCCCGTTGGCATCCGATTTCGATTTCGGGCTATCACATCCGTGAGGCCGGATCGAGTGCCGCCCAGGAATTGGCTTTCACTCTTGCCGACGGTTTCGCTTATGTTGAGCTGGGCCAGCAGGCTGGTCTCAAAGTTGATGATTTTGCCCCCCGATTGAGTTTCTTCTTCAATGCCCACATCGATTTCTTCGAAGAGATAGCTAAGTATCGGGCCGCTCGGCGAATCTGGTCACGATGGATGCGTGATGTCTATGAAGCGCAGAATCCCCGCAGCCTCCTGTGCCGCTTTCATAGTCAAACGGCGGGCGTCTCACTAACAGCTCAGCAGCCCGATAACAACGTTGTTCGTACCGCCATTGAGGCTCTCGCCGCCGTGATGGGCGGCACTCAGTCTCTGCACACCAATGCTCTCGACGAAGTGTTGGCCTTGCCCACCGAGAGGGCTGCCAAGATCGCCTTGCGCACTCAGCAGGTGATTGGTTACGAGACCGGTGTCGCTAACGTGATTGACCCACTTGCCGGCAGCTACTATCTCGAAACCTTGACCGACCAAATCGAGACCCACGCCGAAAACTACTTTACCCGCATCAAAGAGATGGGCAATGGCTCGATGCTCGAGGGCGTTTACGCGGGCATCGACAGTGGCTTCTTCCAAAGAGAGATTGCCGACGCTGCCTATCGGTTGCAAAAGGAATTCGACGATAAGCGTCGCTTCCAGGTTGGTGTCAACATCTTTGTCGATGATGAAGAGCAGACGATCGAACTGCTCGAGATCGGTGAAACCGCCGAAGTGACCCAGCAGAAGCGACTAGCAGACTTGAAGGCTAATCGTGATGCCCCGGCTCACAGCCGTGCCCTCGACGCAGTGAGGACTGCTGCAGCTGACCCTTCGCAGAATCTGATGCCGAGCCTCATCGAAGCAGTGAGAGCTCACGCAACTGTCGGAGAGCTCATGCAAACCATGGGCGAAGTCTTCGGCCTCTACCGAGAGCGTCCGGTCTTGTGAATTGGGACCCGAGGCAAGGTATGTTGACAAGGACAGGCTAGGCAAGGTATCCTGACAGTATGGATATTGCGGTCAGCGCTCGTAAGCATGGGATCAGCGATGCGGACATCAGGGCAGCTGCTCGCAACGCGATAACCCAAGTGGCGCTCGAACCAGATCGGGACCTGATCATTGGTGCGGACACCACCGGTCGGCTTTTGGAGATTGTTATCCTTGACCTCAACGAAGACCCTGTGGTAATTCATGCAATGCCGCTACGGACAAGGTTCTATCGACTACTTCGAGGGAGGTGAAAATTATGCCACGAACAGCCGATGAGCTGGCGGCAGCAGCGGCCGCTACAGAGCAGCTACTCGACTTGCTCGACGTTGATAGCGTCGAGACTCAAGACATAAGCGACCTCCGTCGTATCGCAGCGGCCCTGGACAAGGTTGCCGAAGGTGAATTCGCACTGCGCGAGGCTGTTGATTCCGCGAGAGAGAACGGACGCAGCTGGACACGGATCGGCGTAGTGCTTGGAATATCCAGGCAAGCCGCTGCTGAACGTTTCGGCACTAAGGCGAGAA
>JBCKKC010000018.1:0-31731 GCA_038904395.1 Acidimicrobiia bacterium
GGTCACGTGATGTAAGGATGAGAACGTCTTCACCTTCGACAGTGATTTCAGTTCCGCCATACTTGGAGTAGATAACGCTGTCTCCGACTTTGATGTCGAGTTCAACGAGTGCGTCGCCGTGCCATTCACCCTTGCCAACAGCGAGGACTTCGCCCTCTTGTGGCTTTTCTTTTGCGGTATCAGGTAGCACGAGGCCCGAAGGAAGAGTTTCGTCGCCTTCTTTTGGGCGCACAATGACGCGGTCACCGAGCGGCTTGATCTTCATAGTCCCTCCATGTCTGTTCGGACATTGATCTTTTGTGATACTTCCGCGGGATCAGCTCGACCGTTGGTGTGTAGCCAAATCCGACCCAATTCCCGCATTAGCAGTCCAAGTGTATGAGTGCTAATGCTTCATTTCAAAAAGAATTCGGGAACCCGAAAAAGTCTGTCACCGCTCACGTCTCCGAAGCCATGGTGTCGCTACCAGGCATTCGTGCGTAGCGGGCAATTCAAAATGGATCGAACATGCAGGTGGTCTGCGGCTTCGCCGCAGGTGGATCCTCACGGTCGGCTGGCGCCTCCCTCAGCATGACGAGAGGGATGAATGGTTCCGGGCTGTTCTCATAAGGATAGTGACGGATTAGCTGGCAGGTCGAGAGAGTCGAAGTCTTGGCGCTGGACTCGTCGGTCGGCGGCAGCGGTGACCATGGCGGCGTTGTCGCCACACAGCGCAAGGGACGGGACGAAACACTCGAAGCCCTTCTCGACGCAAACTGCTGTGAGCTGCTCACGCAACCACGAGTTGGCGGCCACTCCCCCGGCCAAGGCGATTTTCTTCACAGCGATGTCGCTCGCCGCTCGCATGGTCTTGGTGATAAGCACATCGACTACCGCCTGCTGGAAAGAGGCCGCTAAATCTTCGGCGGCGATCACCTCGCCGGAGGCCTGGGCCCTCTTCACCCTCGCCACCACGGCCGTCTTGAGTCCACTAAACGAAAAATCGTAGCCGTCACGGAGCATGGCACGTGGGAATTTAAGCGCCTTGGGATCGCCCTGGGCGGCAAGCTTGTCGATCAATGGACCACCCGGATATCCAAGACCCACGAATCGAGCGATCTTGTCGTAAGCCTCACCCACGGCGTCATCGAGTGTCTCGCCAAGGAGTTCAAAAGTGTAGTCCTCTCGCATGTGCGCCAGCAGTGTGTGTCCGCCGGACACAAGCAGAACCACAGCCGGCGGTTGGAAGTCGTCGAAGTCAATTACGTTTGCGAACACATGCGCCTCAAGGTGGTTGACTCCCACCAGAGGGAGGTCGGCCGCCACACACAATCCCTTAGCTGCCGCCATTCCCACTAACAGCGCCCCAGCTAATCCCGGGCCCATCGTCACTGCCACGGCCGAAAGGTCGTGCGCCTTTACATCAGCTGCCACCAAAGCATCGTTGATCAAGGTATCAATTCGATCGACATGTGCCCGCGCTGCCAGCTCTGGGACAACGCCACCATAGGGGGCATGTGTTTCGTGTTGGCTTGCAACCAGACTGGACAAGACAAGCCGGCCGTCCACAACGACAGCGGCGGCAGTCTCATCGCAAGAGCTTTCAATGCCTAGGATCGTTCGCAACGGTCGTCTTTCCTCTGACTTTGCTTGCAAGGGCCTGCAGGCGCGTCAGATATTCTTGGGTGTTAATCTCGTGCGCGGTCATGATGATGGCATCTTCACGTTCGGGGTAGTAATAGTTTTTGCGCATCCCAACAGGCATATAGCCGAACTGCATGTAGAGCCTTTTCGCCGGCTCATTCGAGGCTCTCACTTCCAGAGTCATGCGCACGGCTTTGCGTGCCAACGAATCGGCCGTGAGCTGCAAAAGAATGCGAGAGGCCACACCTTGGCGCTGCCATCTCGGGTCGACACCAATATTGCTGACGTGCGCTTCATCGCCCGCCATGATCAGGCCGCCGTAGCCAATCAACGTGCCCTCGGGCGCCGCTGACACGGGCCGGACCAAACGTGCCACGTAGTATGAGCGGCTTGAGCGCATGACAAGTTCGGATTCGAAAAGACGTTTCGTCCAAGGGCGTGGATAGATCTGATCCTCGAGCGCGAGCACTTCGTCTAAATCGCTGTAGCGCATGAGCGTTAGATGCAAGTCCAGAACGGGTGCTTCTGGCTCGGTGCTAGCCAGGTTGGTGGCGAGATTCTCTTGCGTAATATTCACGCGCTCTCCTGAGAAGAATCGGGATCCATAGAGCCGGGCCGGACGACGACCCTTTGGCCATCTTGTTGTTGCAGGCGACCCCAGTTAAGTTCGGCATCTGACTTGCGCAAGTACATCGGGGTGACTTGGGCAGGTTGCAAGAATTCCTCCCGCACGAATCGTTCTCTGGCCAGAGCTATCGCGGCCCCAGCCGACGGGAATTGCAGGTCTGCATCACCAACAGTAATCCGGTCATCGACAGTCAGTTCGGGCCCATATTTCTGTACACCATCACCAAGGAGCAGCACCTCGTCGCCGGACGCCAAGAGGTCATCGGCCAATGCTTCAGGGCTGCACACCCTGGGGTCGCTTAGCCGAACTACCCCACCCGGCACCGCTCGATAGCTGGCAGTGAAAACCTCGCTTCGACGAGCATCAAGCACGGGAACTATCCGAGCCGATGAGAGCCGGGCCGAGAAAGCCAGCAAGTCGAGGCTCGAGAACGCGATCATCGGCACCTGAAGCGTGGTCGCAATCGTTTTGGCGGTAGCAATCCCTACTCGCAACCCAGTAAAGAGGCCAGGCCCAACATCAACCACGACACCTGTGACATTGTTTATCGACAACCCCGCTTGCTGTGCGCAAAAGGCGATCGCTGGAGTCAAGAACTCATTGTGACTGTGCGGCTTGGCCAACTCGGCGCTTGCGATTACGGCATCTTCGGATCCGATGGCAACTGAGCAAGTTGGGGTAGAGGTTGAAATCGCCAGAAGTAACATTCAGCCACCCTCACCTTGGGCTGTGAGGCCGGCAGCCACAACACATTCTTCGACCTGAGGCCATGCCTCTAACCAACGAGGGCCAAATCCTTCGAGGGTAATGTGCCGATTCGAGTCACCAACAGCGCTCAGATCATATGCCAGCTTAATTTCCAGATAGGAAGGCCCAAATATCCCGGCAGCCGGCTCGCCCCACTCAACAACCACCACAGATCCCTGCTCAAGTAATTCGTCTATGCCCAGTTCGTCAATCTCGCCCACAAGTTTCAGCCGATAGAGGTCTACATGAGCCAATGGAATGCGACCGCTAGTAAGGATGCGGACCAAAGTAAAAGTGGGACTCCATATCGTCTCTTGAACGCCGAGCCCGTGAGCCAAACCAGATGTAAACGTCGTCTTACCCGCGCCTAACTCGCCGTCAAGCAGAACGACATCACCCGGCTCCAACAGGTGGGCCAAGCTGGCCCCAAGTTGGCTGGTCTTCTCAGGAGATGGGTTGTGGAGTGAGATCGTCGCTGACATCGGAAAATGCTGCTTCGTGTTTTGCGGTGCGGACATGTTCAATAGTACGAAGGATAGTTTGGAAATCCTCCCGCATTTCGGCCAGTCGCGTTGCCCCGCCTCGCAGGGCGGCAGCAGGATGCAGGGTAGGTATCAACGTGGCGTCACGCCAACGAAAACGGCGACCTCTGATGGTGGTTATTCCCGCTGTCGTCTGCAGCAAATACTTCGTAGCAAAATTGCCTAGAGTCACAACCACGATCGGCTGGATGAGGTCAATCTGGCGATCAAGATACGGGGTGCAAGTCTCTATTTCGCTCGGCAGCGGATCACGATTTTCAGGCGGGCGGCACTTGAGAATGTTGGCAATGTAGACGTCTTCACGCTCAATGCCAATCTCGCCACACAACTTGGTCAACAGATTTCCAGATCTGCCCACAAATGGCAGGCCCTGTTGATCCTCGTGGAAGCCGGGCGCCTCACCAATAAACATCACATCAGCCTGTGGACTGCCAGCCCCAAACACCACGTTGGTCCGCCCCTCAGATAGCGGACACTTCACGCATCCTGCGGCCTCTTGGGCCAGCAGTTCAAACTCAGATATTGTGGACACGACGACCCTACCTCACACATTGCAACCGACTACAACAACACAGCCATCATATTTGCAAGTATCCAAGCTCTTATAGAAAAGCTGCCTCGGCCTAAAGCGAGCAATTCAAATGGATCGAATGACGCTAACAAAGTCCTGCTCGCTACGCTCGCAGAATATTTAAAGTCTGGATTGCCACGCCCTGTCAAAGCCCAGGGCTCGCAATGACGGCCAGGTGGGAGATGAATGGCTGCCCGTCACCACTCAAGTGCCTGCCTTAGACTGAGGCTGTCCTATATACGTACGTGGCACACGAGAGCTGATGCCCAGAGTGATTTCGTATCCGATTGTGTTGAGGGCTTGGGCCCAATCGTTGGCAAGGATTTCGTGCTCACCTTGCGAGCCGATCATCACTACTTCCTCGCCCACCTCGAAGTAGTCGTCGCCCAAATCGACCATGACCTGCTCCATCGTGACCGTGCCCGCAACCGGATATGGCTTGCCACCGATTAGCACGCTCATGTTGTTAGAGAGTCCACGCCTCACACCGCCCGCATATCCGAATGACACCGTGCCTATCCACGAAGGCTTTTGCACTTGATAGCGCTGGCCATAAGAGATGCCCTCGCCTGCCGACACTCGACGGACACAAGTTAAATGAGACTTCACTGACATGACCGGCTTCAGGGGAAACGAGACCGGGACGGCCGGATTGGGGGCAATTCCATACACCGCAATCCCGCAGCGCACCATGTCGTAGTGAGCCTTAGAACCATGGACCAGGAACCCTGCCGAATTCGAAGCGTGCCGGAGCCCAGGGTCGATACCAGCGGCAGCCAGCTCTTCAATACTTGATTCGAAACGCTCAAGCTGGATCGCGGTAAATGGATGGTCAGGGTCATCGGCGACCGCGAGATGGGTGGTGGTGCCGGCGTATTTGAGACCAGGAGCAGCCACTACCTGCTTTGCAAGGGCAACCAAATCCTCGGGCCGGACCCCAACACGATTCATGCCGGTGTTGACATTCAAGTGAACAGGAATGGTCCGCTTCGTGGCCAGAGCAGCCTCAGCCAGTGCGCCAATACAACGCTCTGTGTATACCGTGACCTCTACTTCACCAAGCTCCGCCACCACGGCCTCGCTACCCACGGCAGGCTCGAAAAGCATCAAGATAGGGGCTTCAATACCGGCTTGACGTAATTCCAAAGCCTCATGCGCGAACGCCACGGCCAAGTAATCGGCGCCTGCCTCAACAGCGGCTCGAGCGACCGGCACAGCCCCATGCCCATAAGCATCAGACTTGACAACGATACAGAACTTGGCCGGATGCACCAGCTTCTTGAGGCCCGAGATGTTGTGGGCCAAAGCGCCTAGATCAATCGCGACCATAGCTGGCGCCATACGCGCCGCCAACTCAGGATCAATATTTGGAATTTCCCCAGGTGGTTGATTCTTCACTATCGCTAGAACCGTTCTCGTTTCGAAAGCTCACTGAAAGATTCATTTTACTGGCATTGCACGCCAAACCGTAGCTTCTGCTCCCGATACCGACAGGGTGATACTGCTCATTGTGGTCAGATCGCACGGCTGATCCGAGGATGATCAGAATCGGCCAACGCCGCCCACTCTCGATCAGCAAGATGTCGCGTGCTTTAGGGCTACGCAGACTTGATGCATACGATCAGGCCCGAGTCGGGTAATCAACTTGATGCACAGTGCTGGACGGATGAGGGCAACATTGTCGAGATTGAGCACGCATGCAGTTGGCATTCCGTCGCTCCGGTCAAGAGCAATTTCCGTGGGAATGTTACGCACCACGGTAGTTGCGGGAACTGCGAGAACCTCGGACAACAAAGCAGAAACCTCATCACGAGTCAATATGAGATACGGACGCCTGCCCGCATCAGGATGCTCGTACCACCAAACTTCCCCACGTTTTACCACGGCTCCAGCCCCTGCGCCTTTTCTTCGGCATCCAGTCGCCGGGCGGTGTCCAGGGCAGCCGCCTCACTGAAGGCTGACAGATCGCCCCATTCATCGGGTGTGTCCTGCGGAATTCTTTTGTAGCCAGCAGCTATCTGATCGCCAATCCGGTCGCGCTCGGCCTCTTCCAAATAGAGGTTCACGGCATCTCGAATGACGGCAGACCTTGAACGCCCACTTTGAAAGGCTTGCGCATCAAGCTGCTCAATCATTTCACCACTAAGCTGCACGATTGTCTGAACTCGAGTCATATGGTTATCATATGACTTTGAGGTCAACAATTCAAGCTAGAACTGCAACGACGCTGCGAATTTTCGAGATCGGCCAATAGCGTGTCGAGAACGTGCTCTTCTTGAACGACTGAGCCAAAGGACGCCCATGATTGCATCAGGCGGTCGTCCCATTTGGCGTTGACTGCCTTACCTTGCAGATCAGGGAGCAATCTTGATTGAGATGCAACCTCTAAATAGTCCTCGGACTTGTAGCGCCAAAGTTGAAAACCATACTCGTCGTGCAACAGGTTTGCGATCCGGATTCCAGCCCAATCGAAATCGCCATGATAATGGATGGTCCCTCCGGCAGCAGTGAGAGCTCCCAACACAGTTCGGGCGGCTGTTGATGGAACTCCGTCGAGACTCAAAATAGATGGGCATTCTGCTTTGAGCGCAATTGAGGCCGCCGAAACGATTGCCGGATTCTCAACCACGTAGAGTCTCGAACCTGGCTGAAACTTCAGATTTCCGCCAGCAACCTGACGTAGCGTGACGCGCACAGGCTCGCCGGTTTCAGCAAAATCACGCAGCCAGCGCTCGGTTTGACTCGGGCCGGTTGGAGTTAAATTGCAGACGAGAACGTCGCACGATAAGTCATCACAAATGACTCCGACTGCTTCCCATAACTGCCGCCGCTCGGCTGCAGTACCGGAGGCCTGCTCTGGAGAAATCGACGAGTCCTCATTCTCGACGACTAGGGCCCTCACACCGCGCAAAACTACAGTAGCAAGAGGCACGCCGAAGTCTAAGGCATGACTATCATGCGCTGTCCGCGCCGCAAAAGCCGGCAGTAATTCCGGTTTTGTTAACGGTAGGGCTGCCAAGACATCTAGCGCCCGATCCAACAATTCACTTGGATTTTCACCGCCGAGGCGACGCAACAATCCGGTTGCAACGAGTTCGTCAAGCCATCCCTGAAGTGCCGGCCGGTCGGCCATGCGCCGATCACTGGCGAACGAGCCGATGGTCTCATCCCACGACTGGCGAGCTTGGGTACGTTCAGCGGGGCGATTCCGTAGGGGTCCATGTACGGAGGTAACGGCTTCGGCCAGACCCACCGAGAATCGTGATTGCCGAAAGATGGTGTCAAGGCGAGATAGCGAAACACGTATGTCTCGTCCTGGCAACTCGTGCTTCAAGCCCAGCAGGTCCGCAACGGCACGACGTTCGGCTGGATCCGGTTTATCGAGTGTGACCGAACCGCGCGTGGAGCCCAACTGCTCAATACGCTGTGCGACAAGCCTCCACAATCGCTCCAGCCCCGGCTTTGCCAAGTAACGTTCTATTTCGTTGTCCATATTTTTGACCTCCCGCCTAAATTTTGTATTGCTTCGCTTTGCTCGCAATGACGGAAAGGAGCCCAATGACGGGAAAAATACCTAACTCGCCAGTTGGCCGGTGTTGGGATCGTATTCGTTGAGAGTTGATCCATTCCAAACGAAACGGATGGTGGCGACGCCACCGCCCATCCCTGGCGCTCTGTAGAGCTGATAGATAGCAACACCCGGGAGCTCTTCATAGCAACCCCAATCGTCATGGCTTGTCATCAGGAAGTCAAGATCGAAATCAACGAGCAAACCCATGCAGCGTCCCCGCATGCCTTGGTCGATTCCGGCAAAGGCCTCGTCAAGCATGATCAAACGGGGCGCCGTTTTGGCAGCCGATCTGTAGTGGGCAGCAACGGCGGCAAAGAGCGGCAGATGCAATGCAACGGATTTCTCGCCACCCGACTTTGCACTGTGACCTTGTTTAGTCAGTGCTACCCACTCGTCAGTCTCTGGTGTTTGGATGAGCACGCCAAATTGATGCCAGAGTCTATAGTCGAGAGCCTGCAAGAGATGATCGACCCAGGGAATCACTTCTGTGTTTTCACGAGCCGCCATTATGCGATCTTGTAAGAAGGCGGTAATCGTTGATGCCTGACTATCGGTTAGCAAGTCGGTATCGCTGCGAAGCAGCCCAATCACGGTCGATATGTTTGTCGCAATGTCTCTTCGTGGTTGCCATTGAAGTTTGAGACGCAGCCCCGACGCAGTGGCACACTCCTCAAGTGATGTATTCATCTCATCTATTAGCAGGCGGGCTTCGCGCAACCTGCCCCGCAGGTGACTTCCAACCTCGCCAAGAAGAAACTTACGAAGTAGATCACGCTCACGATCTTCAAGCAGGCCACGTCGAGTGACTGCTTCATCTTCAAGGATCTTGTTGATGGAAACCGTGTCGTAACTGTGGTTGTTGTGCTGTACGCGCACAACATCGACGCTGGCGTGGCGCTCAGAAAATACTTTGAAGTCGTCACCTAGTTCACCATCGAGTGTCATGAATTGGGACTGCATCGCATTCGCTCGCCTATCGAGAGCCTCGATGCTGCAATCGAGCGAACTAGCGGCCGCCTCAACTGCCCGAGCCAACTCAAGAAGACGAGAATAAGACCAATTCTCGATTGCCTCAAATCCCGCATTGAGGTCTTGCTCGTGCTGAGCCGGCGAATCACCAGCGGCCGAGCCCGCCACGGCCGCCAGGTCGGCTGTGTCCCATGGGTCAGTTAGGTCCCCGGAGTCGGCTGCATTCGAAATGTCGGCCGAGTCCTCCGAATCGGCCGTCTGCGCCTGGCCGGCCGGGTCGACCGAATCAGTCGGGTCAGTCGTATCACGTCCCTCAATAACTAAGGCTAAGATCCCGGTTTCACCGACGCGCCGTAGGGCCTGGGCAGCGCTCCGACGTTGAGTATCAGCTTGGTCTCGAGCTTGTTTGGCGTGACCGACTCGCTCTTGCACTCTCGCCATCTCTTCGCGTTGAGCACCAATCGAGTCGGTCAATTGTTCAAGCTCAGTCTCCAGAGTCTCGAGCTTCTTGACTTCGGCGTCATGGCGTGCCACGACCTGAGAAGCCTCCATGCCGATAGTGGCTTCGAGCATGTCGATCTCGGCACGGGCCGTGGTTGCTGCAGTACGTGATTGGTTTAGCCTTGCCTGCAAAGCTTGCACTTGTCCATCGATTCGCTCAGCCTCTTGTTTTGCTTGTTCGTCAAGCTCGACAGCCCGACACACGGCATCCAATGCATGCATGACCTCCGCGAAAGCACTTCGATACTCATAGAGGTCGTTGGCATGGCTGACTAAGTCCCCTACCTGTGCTTCGAGGCCAACGACACTGGCCCGTTGCTTCAATTGGTCACCAACTCGGTCGCTAGCAGCAGAGGCCTTGGCCACCAAAGCAATCGCCTGATCCAGTTCAGTGCGTCTTCGCTCCTCGTCGGCTTGCGCCCCACGAAAACGATGTCGAGCCTCACTCACGTCGTTCGTTGTGGGCAACGCTCGCACTTGGTCATCAAAATCGACAATCTCTGCGTCCGCCTGCGAAAGATCTTGGGCCAAGAGATCAATCGAAGCTGACAACTCACTGAGTTGATCGGCCAATTCGTTGAGTCGCCGCTGTCTGGCGCGGGCTCGTGCGCTCGTGCCGATAAATTGGGCAGCAGGTTTTGCCCAAGCACCGTGCAACGGCCCCAACCGCCATGAGCCGTCCGGGCCGACTCTGTGTGGCAAGCTATCCCGAGCAGTCGCTTCGTCGTGGATTCCCAATAGAGCCACCGACCCCAAGATGGCCTCTATATGGGCTTTGCTTACCCCACCAGCCAAATTGGATTCATCCACAACCAACACTTGCGTCAAGGTGGGAGCATCCGTGATGGGGCTCGGCACGATAACTTCGTCGTAAGTATCGGGTTCGAGTAGCTTCCCTTCTGGGGTGACCCATGCGTCCAGCAAACCAGAGGCCTCCAGTGAAGCCTCGAGTGATGCCCGATCTTGTTCGCTCAAGTGATCACGAAAGTCACAGAGCATGTACAGCGGAGCGCCGGGACGCTCGGTGCGATCAGCACCCCGGGTGCGTGGTGGTTCCGGGGATAGGTCGCTCTCTGACGAGACGCGAGCATGCTCATCTTGGATACTTTGGCGCTGATCGATCACTGCCCGGCGGCTATTAACTAGGTCAATACGAGCGGTGACAAGAGTGTCACGTTGGGCCACGGCAACCTCGGCGAGAACATCAGCCAAACCGGGGTCACCCCGGTCACCCCGACTGACGTCATCGCGCGCTGCAACCATCCGCAAGCGATCAAGGTCCTCATGATCTAAGCATAGAGTAGTCAGCCCGCCTGCCCAGGCAAGAAGGCTGCTATCAAGCTGCTCGAGTTTGTTGACGAGATCGTTGTTGGCCTGCTCGGATCGCTCACCTGCGGCCAAGAAAGCCGATTCTGCCTCACTCTTGCGACTGTCGGCTTCTTGCTGGAGTTGTTTCTTCTTGTCGTACTCAATAACCAAGGCTCGCAATTCGCTGATGATGGTTTGGCGTTCTTCGATGGCTGCCCGCACTGTGGCATCGATGGCAGCCCGCGCCTTGGCGTCAATCTTGTCGACCACTTGCTCGGGCACGGCTGAATTGATTCGCTCTATGGCCAGGCTATGCACGGGCAATAAGACGGCAACCTGGGCGGCCGCCGACGCTCGTTCGAGCCGCTGGTGAAAAACATCTCTAGCCTCACGTAGGTGGGCCTCACGTCCTTGGAGAAGCCTCTCCTGGTGGGCAGCGCTAGCTTGGGCCGACTCAAAATCTGACACATGCTGCTGAAGTTGGCGCTCGAGCGTCAAACAATTTTCGTGCTTGAGCTGGAGGTCCTTGGCTGCGCTCCAGGCCTGAGATTCCTTAAGCGCACGGACAATGCCAAGCGACTCAGACCGGCGCTCACGAGATTGATCGGCCTCAATCTGAAACGCTTTCAGTTGGTCGATGGTCATACCTAAGGCTGATTCAACTTCATTGACCTGGGCGCTTGCCTGTTGGTAACTCGATTCACCACTGCGCACATCACCAGCTATGGCACGAGCAACACCGAGGCAATAGTCTCTGTAGACACGCAAAAATCGGCCCAGGACCTTGATCGAATTCTCGATGCGCACAAGCTCATCTTTGTCACGCTCGAGCCGCTCGAAACCCTCAGATAACTGACCAATCAAGTCATCATCGACGGGCGGCAGACTCTCAGATAAAAGGCTCGATAATGCCTCTGTATCAAGCTTTTCTGACAGCTGAGGGCGCCGCAGTTGCAACAATAAATGACGCAAGGCCCCGAAACGATCAGGGCCGAGACCATAGAGAACTTTGTCGACATGGGCTCGATAATCACCTCCCCGATCGAAGAGCATTCCATCGACAACATCACGCAGATCAGCTTTGCTGAGTGGATGGCCCGTGGGAGTAATGAGAGAAAAATCGCGCCCAATACGCTGGGGTGTCACAAAGTACCAAGAGTCAGCACCCGAACCACTCTTTAGGGCGCGCAAACCGGCGCCAAGACTTACGTATTCGGGGGATCCATCTGCATCGATCCGGCCAAATTCGATCCACACGTAACCGACCCGAGACTCATGCTGATCACCTTCGAGCAGATTCCAGCGCATTGTCCGTGCTGTTCCAGCAAATGGATCAAGCCGACGCGGCGACAAATCGGCATCTAAGAGGAAAGGCAACAGCAACTCGAGCGCCTTGGACTTGCCCGCCCCGTTTTCTCCTCTTAATATCATGCGCCCTTGATTGAAGTGGAACTCCGCCAGATCATATTGCCAGACGTTAACTATGCCTGCCCGCAAGGGAACAAACCTGCCCCGCTCGGGCTCAGGCAGTTCCGGGAGGATGTCTTCTTGGGTGAATAAAGCTTCGGTCATAAAAGTGCTAGTTCCTCGATCATTGGAGATTCCCGCACGGAATCGGCACCGACCTGAACGTCGTCATCAGGCCTTTGCACCTCTGGAGCAGCAAAGCGCGCCAGCGCCGGCAAACCAACAACACCTTCTGAATTGACACTGATCAATTTCAATGCCTCCAATAGGCTAAGGGCACCTTCGAAAAGCTTGTCTCGCGAGGCGTTGTCTTTGTTGGCCGTCTTGCTCCAGTACCGTTTGTTCTCGTGGGCGATCAAGTCAAACTCTGATCGCAAATCTCCCACCGAGATTGCCACAGTCTCACTCGCAGTTTCATCCCTCCGCCACTCCTGGCTCCACCTGGCTATTTTTTCGCCCAGCACCAAGGCGGCATGAGACTGGGTGCCGGCGGTCGGAAAAGTAATGTCTGTCATCTGTCCTGATGTGTCAACTACGGCAATTCCCTCTTTGCGCACTTCAACCTCGACCCCAGTTGCCCCAACGACACTAGACAATAGAGAATGCAATGTTCTAGTTAAGTAGGCCGCTTCACGTTCGTCGAGTTCTTCGAAATACAACACGGGTTCCTCGAGCAAGTGGCGCATCAATCTGTGTCTCATCCGCCGATTCACTCCCGCATCAGTATCAGCGTAATGGTCATCGTCAATATCGTTGGGCCCGGATGCTATTGACGGGGGAATCGAACAAGAAAGCATTTGGGATTTCACTCGACCATCAATGTCGTATAGAGCATCACCATCGCCACCAACAAACGCGCTATCGTCACCATCGGCTAATCGCAATACTCCCCAATCGACAAGGACTCTAACGGCATCAACAAACGCTTGGCGCTCCCCGTATCGATCTAGATCGAGAGCATCACACTCTGGGATCTCGGTGGTGTAAAGCTTGACTCTCTCGGCTAAATCGGCCAGTGTAGTCTGCGCTTCAATATCTTCGAGACCAGCCAGGATCAGGCACACTAGAGCATAACGTCGACGGTCAAAATGTGAATTTCCTCGGGTCAAGACCGGGCGCGGACTGCCGCCAGAGACCACACGCTTATGAAGCCGAGCAAAGGTCCGCTCGACCACCAAACGATATCCGAGTTGGTCGCCAAAGAATTCACTCAGCCAGGCGGCGTGGCGTCGGATTAGCTTGAACTGTTCCGCGTGTGCTCCCCGATCATGCACAATAACGTGCCGCAACATGAACCGCACACATTGTTGACGCTGTTCAATAACAATAGCGTCGGCTTGAGTGTGGCCACGACTTAGATCGAGGGTCACGCCACCACTCCTTCAACTAGATCAAGGTCGTCTGTGGGCATGCCTTGGGCGCTCGTCGCAATGGTCAACTCGAAATCTGGCACCGTCAATAGGCCGCGTTTCGTGCGCACCCGGGCAGGCCTTATGTGCAAGTTGGGTGGCGAAACCAGGCGCAAAACATACCGGCCGTCACTGCTGCGACACACACGAGCGCCATCGTCATCTTCGCCCACGCAAAGGAGCCGGTCAAAGACGCTCAACAGTGCATCTAGCTCGCCATCGCTCAGAATCACCGAATCCGTTAAGTCTGATAGACGGATTGGACCTTTGTCACGAAAGGCTTGCATGGCTTGGGATTGGACAAGCCGTGCCTGCTCATGGGCTTGTACCAATAGCTGTTTGGAACCCGAATAGTTAACAACACGAGCGGCCCGACTCGGGGTGTGCGCTTGACCCCGCTCTCGCAACGATAGGGAAATCGCCGCCGGTGCGGCATCCCACCACGAAGTGGCAGCAGGCACGGCAGTTGGGTCATCTGGTAGCTCGCAAAGGTGACGAGACGCATACAAAACCAAAAGCCCTCTGAAACAGCAGTTGAGCCTGGTCATCGCTGGCGCAATCCGAGATCCATCGGGCAATACACAAAAGATCGGCCGTGTGGTTCACACGCCGGAAACGACTCTCGTGGATGCGCTCAAGTACGCGCAAAATACGATTAATTGCGTCTCGAGCCGTGCGGCGCAACAAGTCGATAGTGGGAGGCTCCTGGCCATCGCTCAGAAACCATCGACAAATGCCACGCAGGCGGTTATCGAACTCGAGCGCTATGTCACGCTGTATACCGAGATCGGGAGCCTCGTCCGCCTGAGCAGCCAGCGCCGCCGCCTTGGACAATCCATATGCGTCCAAATCGTTGAGGCAGCGACAAATCTGTGGCACCACACGGCCTAACTCGCCAATGAAATCTTGCAAATAGGCAATGATGTCCTGCTTGTAAGCGATGAAGGCACTCGTCTCAACCTCGCTACTCTCTATGACTTCGTGCAATCTACCCATGAAAGTGGACGCATTTTCGGCCAGCGCCTCGAACTGTCTTGTCACATTAAAGACAGCTTCGTGCACGATCGAAACGTCGGGTTCGGCGCTGCCCGTGACCTGAGCAACTAACAGCTCAAGGTTTCGCAGAATTGAGCCGAGCATGACTCGCTGTAGAGATCCGCTGCTCTCAAGAGCGGCGATAACAGCGCCCACCGCTGATTCAGCAGCCTCCCCCGCCGCCGTGATGCGATATACAAAGTGGCGTCGATAAAAGTCGGCCAAATTGGAGACCCGACCAGTGTCATGGGTCCTCTCCAGATTCCCCCACTCAACTAGCTGATCCAGCGCCGAATCAATGTCGGTATCCGGGTCGGGGGTCCCCAATAGGGTCCGAACTTCGTCGGCACGCAGCTGGATACGAAAGTTCGCCTTCGCTTTAGCGAAGGCTTCCATAATTACTCGATATGTTGGGGCCAACGGCTCGCAAGTATATTTAAAAACTTCCAGCCGGCCTGGGCCGACTGAGTTAGTACTTGCCATTGCCGTCATCTCATTACGTTCCCTCTCTCACATTTTTGCTATTAGAAGAGGATACTCGCTCAAAGATGGGCCCGGGCACGGGGATGTTAGGCAAGGAGGGCCTGTTCGGCACCCCCTCCGTCATCCTGAGCCCAGGCGTCAGCCTGGGCGTGAGGATCCATCTGGGGCGAAGCCGCAGACCAACCCGCATGTTCGATCGATTTAGAATTGCCGCTGCGCTCGCAAAAATTCGGATTCCTGGATCCTCACCCCTTCGCTTCGCATCAGGGCTTCGGTTGCCTAGCAGAGCGGCTCCCTCAGGATGACGAACGTGCTGGTAACGACGCTCCGGCCGAGAGGTGCTGAATGGTTAGGCAAGGAGGGCCTGTTCGGCAGGGCCGATGTGGTTGATGATGTCACTCGCGATGAGGTGGCTACCTGATTCTGTTAGCGCCATGTGGCCAGCCTGGCCATGAACTGTGGCACCAACCCAGGCGGCCGTGTAGGGGTCAAGTCCTCTGGCAATGTAGGCCGCGATCATGCCTGTTAGGGTGTCGCCCGACCCGGCGGTGGCTAGTTCGGGTCCGCCACTGCGACAGAGCATCGCTGGCTTAGAGGGGGCTGCAACAATCGTGGTCGGGCCCTTCAACAAGACGGCGACATTCCAATCGTTTGCCGCTTGCCTCACAGCGTCGATCCGATTTTCGAGCCCCTCGGATAGCTCGTCCACGTCACAGCCGAGGCGTTTCAGCTCGCCCTCATGTGGAGTAATAACTGTCGGCCCCCTGCGGGTCAGCAAGTCTTGGCCGGAAATAGCATTGAGCCCGTCGGCATCAAGCACCATCGGTTGAGCCACACTGACCAGAGCCTTCTTGACAAACTCGCTTACGGAATGGCTGCGACCCAACCCGGGGCCGAGCGCGACTGAGCTGAACCGATCCAAGTCAGGAATATCAGATAGACCAGACGGCGAAACCTTTCCGTCCTGCTCAGCGAGGGGCACGGTCATTGCCTCGATCATATTGGCCGCCACCAGTGGTTGAACAGCGGCAGGCACGGCGACCACCACCAGGCCAGCCCCCGATCGAAAGGCAGCTTTGGTGACAAGAGTGGGGGCGCCACTCATGCCGACCGACCCCCCCATGACGAGAACGGATCCCACAGACCACTTTTGGGCCGCCGTCGACCGCTCGGGCAAAAGTCCCACAGCCTCCACGGGATCAACGAAAAGCGTGTCCGACTCCCCAATGCCAATGCCGATATTGACCGAAACAAGTTCACCAACATATTGCGCACCGGGCTCAAGAAGGTGTCCACACTTGAGGGCCTGAATCGCCACAGTACTGGTAGCCCGAATCGCCAAGCCCCTGAGGACTTCTCCCGTGAGCCCATTTACACCTGAGGGGATGTCCACAGATAAGACGGGGATGTTCCGATCAATTGCCAAGTGGTTAGCATCGGCTACAACCTGGGCAGCACTGCCTTCCAGGGCGCCACGAAATCCCGTGCCAAACAGAGCATCCACAATGCAGTCGCTATCATCGCCAGCCAAGAGCCGGCTCTTCACGATGCGAGGTTCAACCCCAACCCGTTGCACAGCAGTCAAATTGAGTGCAGCGTCACCTTTAAATTCTGACGGGTCGGCGATCAAGAGGCACTCAACCTCAGCCCCGGCCAGTCGCAAGTGCCTAGCCACAACAAACCCATCACCGCCATTGTTGCCAGGCCCACACAAGACTAGAAAACGCTTGTCGAGAGCTCCGCCCGCCAACTCCACGGCATGCTTAAAGCAAGCCAATCCGGCCCGCTCCATCAGCTCGGAGCCAGACACCCCCGAGTCAATAGTCTTCTTGTCGGCTGCTGCCATTTGAGCTGGCTTCAAAACAGGCTGATGCATATGTCTCATGCTATCGGTTTGGCGGGAGCCCGGGTCAAACCCGCTGAGGACGAACGAGAGTAACTTAATCATTCGCGCCCCTCACCCCGTCATTGCGAGCGGAGCGAAGCAACCTAGGCTTTACTGCTTTGCGCCGCGAAGCGAGCAATTCAAAATGGATCGAACATGTAGGTGGATCTGCGGCTTCGCCACAGGTGGATCCTCACGCTGCGGCTAGCGCCTTGCTCAGGATGACGGACGCAGTGAACGGCTACCACCGTTAGCCCTCACCGGAAACTGATACCGCCCTACTCGACTGTGACAGTCTTGGCAAGGTTGCGGGGCTTGTCGACATTGCGGCCACGAGCTTTGGCAACGTAGTAGGCCAGCAGTTGGAGGACGACACTGTCAAGCATCGGAGCTAGCAGCTGGTGCGTCTCGGGCACTTCAAGAATCACCTCGACCGGGAAGTCGTGTTCCTTCAAGTACTCCTGTTGGGCACCAGGGTTCGTCAGCAAAATGATGCGTCCACCTCGAGCAGCCACCTCTTCTACATTCGAGAGCGTCTTGGCGCTTACATTCGAATTGGTTACGACAGCAACGACCGGCACGCCATCCTCGATCAATGCCAGCGGGCCATGCTTGAGTTCCCCAGCTGGATAGCCCTCAGCATGCAGGTATGAAATCTCCTTCATCTTCAGGGCACCTTCCAACGCTGTTGGATAGCCCGGCCCTCGACCGATATAGAAAGCGTCGGTGACACCGCTCCACCGAGCCGCCTCTGCTTTGATCTGGTCAACATTTTGTTCGGCCAGGATCGATTCGATTTGGTCGGGCAGACTGTGCATCTCGTCAAGGATGTCGCTGATTTCGCTGGAATAAAGAGTGCCTCGCAGCTGAGCCAAGTACAACGCAACCAGCTCAAGTGCTGCGATCTGACATAGAAACGTCTTGGTTGCAGCGACACCGATTTCGGGGCCGGCATGTGTATAGACGACCGCATCGGCCTCACGAGCAAGCGTCGAGTCGACCACGTTGGCAACAGCAATGACTTTGGCTTGTAACTGCTTAGCGTAACGACAAGCCGCAATGGTGTCGAGTGTTTCCCCTGATTGGCTCACACCGATAACTAGAGTCTCACTGTCTAGGACCGGGTCACGATAACGGAACTCTGACGCGATATCGATTTCGACCGGAAGCCTCACCCAATGTTCAATGGCATATTTAGCTGCTAGTCCAGCATGATAACTAGTTCCACACGCGACAACAAAAACCTTGTCGATGTTCTTGAGCAGATCAGAGTCGGTGCGCAGTTCATCCAAGAACAGCTTCCCGGTCGCCTGATTGTAACGGTTACGTAACGTGTCGGCAACCGCTCGCGGCTGTTCATGAATCTCTTTGAGCATGAAGTCTTCGTAGCCACCCCGTTCGGCAGCTTCGAGATCCCAATCCAAGTGCGTACAAGTCGGCTCGACTATGTTGCCATCGAGATCAGACACCTGCATCGACCCCGGCCGCAGAGCTACAATCTGATCATCTTCCAGCACAACGACATCACGTGTTTCGCTAATCAATGCAGAAAAGTCTGAAGCCAAGAGGCCAGCATCTGCGGTCACGCCTGCAACAAGAGGCGACTCACGGCGCACTCCGACCACGAGGTCTGGGTCCGACTGGGCCACTACGGCGATAGCAAAAGCGCCTTCCAACCGTCGACATGCTTTGCGGACAGCTTCGACGAGACCCGACTTGCGATCAGCTGAGCGCTCAACCGACACCAGATGTGCGATTACCTCGGAATCCGTGTCACTACGGAACGTGCAGCCTCGCTCTTCCAGCTCGGCGCGCAACGTACGAAAATTCTCGATGATGCCATTGTGAACAATGGCCACTTCACCCGTGCAGTCGGTCTGGGGGTGACTATTTTCAAGGCTCGGCCTGCCATGTGTGGCCCACCTAGTGTGGCCAATACCAGCATCGCCCCGCACACCATCTAGGGCTGGCAGTGACATAAGATCGGCCATTTTGCCGGGGCAACGAACGATGCTGACCACATCAGAACTACCCTCCGTGCTGTCGCTACCTCTCTCGATGACAGCAACGCCAGCAGAGTCGTATCCACGATATTCGAGTCGAGCCAGTCCTTCCAACAGGAACGGCAGAGCGGGCTTGCGCCCGGTAAAGCCGACAATGCCACACATGCGAATCCTCAAGTCTAAGAATCGGAGACGACTAGATAATGGGAGTTAAGGATACAACAACTCTACGGGTGATTGGCTTGCGCTCTAACCACTCACGTCCCCCCTCCGTCATCCTGAGCCCTGGCGCCAGCCAGGGCGTGAGGATCCAGTCCGAGGCATCACAGCAACAAGATGCATGTTGTTGGCCCATTCGAACCACCTCCATCCCATTCACGAACGCCACGGACTAGGTTGCTTCGCTTCGCTCGCAATGACGGCGAGAAAGAGTGAATAGTTACAGAGCAGTCGGCTAATCGTCAAGCATGTGTGCAGCTTGGACGATCTTGTCGACCGCTGCCGCCGCAGTCGCTTCATCGGTTGCTTGCACCATGACACGCAACTTGGCCTCGGTCCCCGACGGACGCACCACCACTCGACCCGTGTCAGCCAGCTCTTCTTTAAGGTCTGCGACCAGTCGCCAAAACTCTTGCGCCGCCAACGCATGCAATGCGTCACTGTTCGACAAAGTCACGTTCTCTAAGATTTGGGGAAACTTCGGAATCTTGGCCACAAGATCACTCAAGCGTGTTTGACGACGCATCAAGATCTGAGCGACTTGTAGGCTGGTTAGAATCCCACAACCAGTGGGTGAAAGGTTTCCAAAAATTATGTGGCCAGATTGCTCACCACCAAGCACGTGACCGTGAGCTTCCATCTCGGTCAAGACATTGCGATCACCGACAGCAGTCTCGACCACGTCGATGCCATGTTCACCAAGAAAGACTCGCATGCCCAGATTGCTCATCACCGTTGAAACAACAGTGTTGTGCGTGAGCAGGCCCTTATCGTGCATATCGAGGGCACATATCGCCAATATTTGGTCACCGTCGACAACATTGCCATTCTCGTCAACAGCGATGAGTCTGTCGGCATCGCCATCGTAGGCAAACCCGACGTCAGCCCCATACTTCACGACTGCTTTGGACAGAGCTTCGGGAGCAGTGGCACCGCAATGGTCATTGATGTTCATGCCGTCGGGCTTGTCGGCAATAGCCGTGACGTCGGCACCAGCAGCGGTCAGAACATCAGGTCCGATTTTGAAGGCAGATCCGTTGGCTGCATCGACGACACAACGCAGTCCTGTCAACGGGTCTGTTACCGTCCCGGCCAAGAAGTGTCGGAACCGATCGATGTGATCAACATAGTTCTCGATATGGCCAACGCCGCCAGAAATTGGACGGTACGCCTGAGAGTGACCGGGAGCATCGGCATCAAGCTCAACGGCCAGTCGGTCCACGATCTGTAACTCAAGTTCGTCACTGAGCTTGCGTCCGCCAGCACCAAAGAATTTAATGCCATTGTCAAGAGCCGGGTTATGCGAAGCGGAAATGACAGCGCCCGCATCCGCCTGCAATTCCTGCACTAGAACTGCAACGCCTGCGGTTGGGATAACTCCCAGAGCACCAACATTGACCCCGGCCGAACACAGTCCGGCCATGAGTGCAGCTGACAACATCGAGCTGGAAACACGCGTATCTTGCCCAACCAAAAAGAGAGGCAACTGAGAATCGGCATCAGTTGCCGCACTCAGCGCGGTGACAACACTGTCACCGCGCTCATGAGTACTACTGCGACCTAACACCGCTCCGGCAGCTCTGCCAAGGGCGAGAGCGAACTCGGGTGTTAACTCGGTGTTAGCGACACCACGTACACCGTCGGTGCCAAAAGTAGGGATCAACGCTTCGAGTATTGAGGAGCCTTGCGAGCTTTCTTCAGCCCGTATTTCTTGCGTTCCTTCTTACGGGCGTCACGGGTAAGAAAACCGGCCTTCTTCAAAGTGGGACGAGTCTCCGGGTGTTCGATAATCAACGCTCGAGACAAACCAAGAACGAGCGCTCCGGCTTGGCCAGTTACGCCACCACCAGTAGTCGTTGCCTCAACGTCGTAAACGTCGACTTGGTCGGCCGCTCTTAGCGGTTCGGTGATGACCATTTGGTGAGTCTTTGATGGAAAGAACTCCTCAAACGCACGCCCATTTACCGTAAATTTTCCGCTTCCAGGACGCAGACGCACTCTCGCAATAGCAGTCTTGCGACGTCCTGTCGTCTGGCACAGTGGTGCCGGCATCGATTACTCCTTATCCTTGGAATCTTTAGATTTTTGCTCGACGGCTGGTGTGGTTGCCTTATCAGAAGAACCAGCCTCGACGGTTTCGGTCTTGGTCTCTGGCCCGCTAGTTGGCGCCGAGTCCTTGGACTCAGGTACCACAACTTCGTCGGTGGCCTTCGCACTAGCCTTGGCATCAGCTTTGTCAGCGGCCGTCGCTTTGGCCGAGTCTGACTTCACTTCAGACTTCGACTCAGACTTGGCAGCTGTCTTGACCGTCTTAGTCGCTGCCTTCTTCACCTCGGGCTTGCCAACAGGCGCCTTCGTCTTAGTTACGCTCTTGGTAGCGCTAGCTTCGACGCGTTCTTTGCGGCGAGAATTTGGGGCCGATGGCGTGCCCTTGAACTGTGCTTGGTGGGGATGCTCGGTTCCTGCGTAAATCTTAAGTTTCTTGAGAAGCTTGCGTCCCAAGCGATTGCGAGGCAGCATTCCCTTCACAGCACGACGTATGACTTCTTCAGGATGCTTTTCGAGCTCGTGTCCGAGCAAGCGTTCCTTGAGTCCGCCTGGGTAACCAGAGTGGTGAAAGTGGAAGACACGCTTCTCTTTTTCAGCAGTTACCTGAATCTTGTCAGCGTTTATGATGACCACAAAATCGCCCACGTCTGCGTGGGGAGTGAATTGCGGCTTGTTCTTACCACGTAGCAGTGTTGCAACTTCAACTGCCAAGCGGCCTAAAACTTTTCCGTCGGCATCAATGAGCTGCCAACCCCGCACTATTTCTTGAGGCTTTGGTGTATAAGTCGGCACGGAGTCTCCATGACTCAAAAATCGGTCACAAATAAATAGGGGCCACGCTAGCGTTGATGCTTGTCCTCGCTGATCGAGCCAAACATGGACAATACGCACACTAAAAAGCGCGACCGAGATAAAAGCTAGCAGTTAATCACCGGGCTTTGTCCCACTTGTTCTCCAAAACAATTGGGGTTGCCAACTGTTCCCCGTTTGGTCATTGATCATATGTGGATTTTAGTGATTCTTTGTCGTGTGTGAGGGTGGAGGACTGGATCGTGGCGGGGAAATATTTTCTGTTTTTGCTTTGGAGTGACTTGATGTTCGGTGCTGCTGTTGGTACTGTTTCGAATGTGTGTTCGAGATTGTGTGTGTTGGTTGGTTTTGGTATGTCGGGTAATGGGTTACGTGAGATTGCTGATTCGTTTGTGGTGCCTCTTTCGGGTGGTGTTCGGATTCGTACCCGTTTGATGGTTTCTGATGTTGACGTGAAAGTGTTGGAGGCTGTCGGTGCTTATTTGGGGCCTTTGGCTGGTCGGGATCTGGCGGACAGGGTGGCTGTGGGTGATCGTGAGGCCCAGTGGGGTCGTCGCAGGAACGGTTTGACTAGGTTGTCGTCGTCGCGTTGGGCGGGGACTATTACTATGGTTTCGAATTATCAGTGGGAGCGTGGTCGTCAGAATCTTTTTGTTCATCGTGGGAGTCTGGCGAGAGCGATCGGCCATATTGAGAAACGTTTGGTTGTACCGGTTGGTGGCAAGCTTCGCAAGTTGCGTGGTTATCGGAGTCAGGGTGAGCGGTGGGCTAAACAGCAACGTTTGGCGCATCTTAAAGCTGAGCTTGTCGAGGTTGACAGGTTGATCGAGTCTGGCCATGTTCCGATTGTGCGTGGCGGTCGTCGCTTGTTGAAGAAACGTCACAGCCTCGATCAGGCGAATATGAGTGTGGATGAGTGGCGGAAGCTTTGGGAGGCTGAACGACTGTTCATTACAGCTTTTGGTGAGGGTGCCAAAGATTGGGGTAATGAGACTATTCGGGTTACTCCTGGCGGTGAATTGTCTATCCGTGTGCCTAGCCCGTTGAAGGACTTGGCTAACCGGCCTAAGAATCGGTATGTGTTCGATGGTCGAGTCGAGTTTTCGTATCGAGGGAGCGAGTGGGCTGATCAGATCGTTGGCGGAGCTGTCCGCTACGATATCATCCATGATCCGGTCAAGGACCGTTGGTATATAGATGCATCCTGGACATTCGACAAGATCGGCCCCCTACCATCCGTGGAGGCTGTGGTCGCTGGCGGTGTGGTCGGTGTTGATCTTAACGATGGCCATATCGACTGTTGGCTTCTGGACAGATATGGCAATCCGGCTGGGCTAGCGAAAACGATCATGATCAGCCTTGAAGGATCATCCGAAACACGTGATGGCCATATTAGGGGAGCAATCAAGGACCTTCTCGATTATGCCGCCCAAAACGGTATCGGTGCGGTCGCCGTTGAGAACCTGAACTTTGCTGACGCCAAAAGCCGCGATGACCCCAAATATCGTCGGGGTAAACGAGGCCGACGATTCCGACGCACAGTGTCAGGATTACCGACAGCCAAATTTCGGGACCGCCTCGTAGCGATGGCAGCCAACCGTAACATGTGGATTGTGGCTGTGGATCCTGCCTACACGAGCAAGTGGGGAGCCCAACATTGGCAGAAACCACTATCGGCTCCCAAACATAAGATTTCTCGTCACCACGCTGCAAGCGTGGTGATCGGGAGACGTGCGCTAGGTGCTAGAGCGAGGCGACGGCTAGGTGTGACTGAAGTTCACCGGAGTGATGAGCGACAGAGAGCTACCAGCCAGGCCCACCCTACCCCCAGCCGTGCGACAACCCTGAAACCCGGCAAGGACCGGCCGCAGCCAAAAGGCACTAAGACGACCGTCGCTAAACCGACAACTTCAGGCGAGAGACGCCAGCCCAAGACCATTCGGGGCCGACGCCAGCACAGTCAACCCCCTAAACAGGGCAGACTGATAAACGCTGAAAGAAAAGGAGCGGTCCCCCGAGAGCCAGCTCAGCCATTACTCAGGGAGGGCTGCTAGTAATAGAATGTAGCTTCGCTCACAGCTCAGTTTCGGATTGGGAGAGCTCGTAGATCGTCAACATTAGGTATAGCAGTGGCAATATCCAGTTTTGAACTCACCCAGCAACAGCCTGTCGTCCGCGCGTTGCCTACTCAGCCCACACCTGCTGGCGTCCGTCAAATCGCAGAGGCACTCGAAGAACAGATCGACGCCATGGCTGACGATGCCCTTGAGCGCATCATGCTCGAGATTCCGCTCTACGCCGAGCGTGGAGGTGCGGTTACCGACGATACTCGGCGCGCCGCTGCTTATGTCTACACATCATTCATTGAGATGCTGCGCACAGGCCAGTCACCAAATGAGTCAGTCGCTCGCTCGCTCGCTAACGTAGGTGCCAACCGGGCCAAGCAAGGCATTCCTTTAAGTGATCTGTTGCACGCATTCCGTATTTCTGCCCGTACTATCGTGGACACGCTGCACCAGACCACGCTGCGTCGAGACCTGGATCGTGACGGAGCATTATGGGTTGCCGAGGCAATCGTGTTGTGGATGGATATTGTATCGAACCTCGCCAGTCATGATTACAGCCGGGCTCAGGCAAAAATCGTGCTCGCAAGCGAAGAGTTACGCAAAGAATTTCTGCTCAATGTGCTCTTTGGTGGTGCCACATTGGAGTGGGCACTCGATAGAGCTAACGCTGTCGGTTGGGACCCTGCCGCTGATTACTGGATCAGCGTTATTGGCACGCAAGACGGGTCAGTGCCGACTAGCGACGTGATCGACGAATTTGCAACGACACTTAATCTCAGTTTCGCAACAAATAGCCTGGACGATGTGGTGATCCTCGTCAAGGTTCCGTCTATTGCTTCAATAGACAATATCGAGGCCCATGCCCGAGTTGTAGCTAGGCGCCTTGGCCTGTATGTGGGCTTCAGCATGCCGAACGCGGGAATTGTCGGCGTTAGAAGAGCCTTCATTGAAGCCACCGAGGCGCTCGCGATTGGCCGCGCCGTAAACCAGCAGTTTGTCCACTACGAAGAGGCAGTCCTCGATAGATTGCTGCGCCGAGATCTTGACCTGCTCAACGCCCTGGTTGAAGGGAGCATCACGCCGCTCGTAAAGTACGATGCTGCCAAAAATACGGAGCTTGTCCAGACCCTCGAGACATATTTTGAGTTGACTGAGAGTCCCACAAAGACAGCCGCACATTTGCACACGCACCCGCAGACGATCCGTTATCGGCTCGGCCGAATAGCTGAAATTACGGGCCACAATCTGGAGTCCATGTCGGGCCGGCTTCATCTGATGCTGGCGCTTCGGGGCTATAAGCTCCAACGGGTTCAAACGGAATCGCCGGTCATCTCTCCGGCCGCCGGCCAAGGGGCCGCTCAGCTCTGACAACCCCCCGCTAGATGATTAGTTCCAAGGGGTGGCACAACGATCGTCATTGCGAGGAACGAAGCAATCCAGGCTTTACTATGTTGCGAGCGCAGCGAGCAATTCAAAAGGATCGAACATGCTGATAAAGTCCTGCTCGCTGCGCTCGCAGAATATTTAAAGTCTGGATTGCCACGCCCTGTCAAAGCCCAGGGCTCGCAATGACGGGGCGGGAGGAGTGAATGGTTACGCCCAATCCCTGGCCGCCGTGTTTGTCACTTTTTATAAGTGAATTGGGGATGATTTGTGGGGATCGTGGAACACATCGCCGGACCAATTGCCGTACAGTTGTTCATTGATAGACCGCAGCGCTACACAACGAGCGCATGCAGGCCGGAACCCCCTCCGGCCCCATGACCGGCTCATGAACTTGAGAACCGTGTCTTATAGACCCGCTTTGGACCCCCCGCCAAAGCGGGTCTATTATTTTCTCCGAGCAGCCCCAAGTTCAGCCGCTCACTAGGGGCCCGCGGCCCTCTTCGCCGGCGAAGTCAAAAATTGGGTGTTGAATAGGTCGGCATACAACCCACCTTGCCCAAGCAGCTGAGCGTGGGTGCCAGACTCAACAATGCGCCCTTGATCGAGCACCAAGATACGATCAGCAGCCATGATCGTTGACAGGCGATGGGCAATCACTAAACTCGAACGGCCTCGCAATGCCACATCGAAAGCTTCTTGGATCAGATGTTCACTTTCGCTATCAAGATGCGAAGTCGCCTCATCCAGAATAACGATTGCTGGGTCTTTGAGAAGCATTCGCGCAATCGCAACCCTCTGCTTCTCTCCACCGCTGAGCCGATAGCCCCGCTCCCCCACGACGGTATCGTAGCCATCGGGTAAAGCCGCAATGACATGATGGATATTTGCCACACGGCACGCCGCTTCCAGCTCGGCTTCCGTTGCATCCGGACGGGCGAAGCGGAGATTTTCAGCGATGGACACATGGAACAGGTGCGGATCCTGGGTCACTACGCCTATCGCTCTATTTAGGCTGGCAAAGCTAAGATCACGCACATCGACACCGTCAATCTTGATGGCCCCGCTGGTCACGTCATAGAGCCTGGGCAGAAGCATAGAGACAGTCGTTTTGCCCGCACCAGAGGGGCCGACCAATGCGCACAGTGCGCCAGGTTGAATCTCGAAGGCAACATCGCTCAAGACCTCTCGACCTTCATCGTGAGTTTTCGGAGTAGCAACATCGCCGAGAGACTCAAGAAACTTGCCACCCTTGGGATAGCTGAAACTGACGTGGTCAAACTGCACATCGCCCCGGATGTTGCTCAAAGTCTGACTGTCGGGCCGCTCCTTGATTTCCTGATCAAGATCGAGAACTTCGAAAACTCGCTCAAAGCTCACCATGGCCGAGAGGTAGTCGACTCGGGCATTCGTCAGGGCTGTTAGTGGCATGTACAGCTGAGCCAGGTAGAGAGTCAGAGCAGCGATCGTGCCTACTTTCATCGAGCCATTGATGGCACTCATCCCACCGATCCAATACACCGCTGCAGTAACGAGCGCAGCAACTAAGGCCAATATGACAAAGAAGCCGCGGGCATATATGGCCGATAGGATACCGATATCTCTAACTCGACCGGCACGATCCGCAAACTCGTCCCGATCCGCATCGGCCTGGCCGAAAAGTTTCACAAGCAGAGCGCCGGACACGCCGAGACGTTCAGTCATGAGGGTGTTCATGCCGGAATCCAAATTCATACTTTCAAGAGTGACAGCGCGCAACTTGCGCCCGATGTACTTGGCGGCAAATATGAAAATCGGCACGACAACCAGGGCGATAAGCGTGATCGGGACCGAGAGAGCAAACATCACGACCAGCGTGGCGGTCACGCCAATCACGTTTGACAGAATCTGACTCAGGGTCGTTGTAACCGCCCGCTGGGCACCAATCACATCGTTGTTCATGCGGCTAATCAACGCACCCGTTTGGGTGCGAGTGAAGAAGGCAATCGGCATGCGCTGCACATGGTCGAAGAGCTGGGTGCGCATGTCGTAGATGAGACCCTCGCCAATTTGGGCTGCCAACCAGCGTTGATACAAATTGAGGACCGCATCCATAAGTGCCACACCCACAGCGGCCAGAGCAAGCCACATGACGAGGCCGCCGTTGTGATTAGGGATAGCGACATCCAACAAGTCACGCAACAAAAGGGGCGGAACAACCGCCACTGCCGACGCTGCCGCAACCGCAATCACAAACACCACGAGCTTGCGCCGATATGGCTTGGCGTAACGAAGCACACGACGCAGGGTTTGGGGCTGAAGCTTCTTCCCCTTCACCCGGGAGTTTTGACTCATGCTATGCATGAGCATCCAAGGACTCGACTGCATGCCAGCCTCACTTCGCGACACTAAATGGAGCCACCCCGTGCTCGAGGCGCCTTGTCTTTAAGCAACCATCAAGGTCTCCTTAATAGTCCCGAAGCTAGACCCAGAGTCCTATGTCACCAGCCATACTCACAGGGTGAACATTCACCAAGGCGTGCTTACGACAGCGGTGAGAGAGACGGCTGCCGCTGCTTGTACAGCAATCCAGATGCGAGAACTGCGCGTGTCGTGGGCCAATACCGCCCCTGCCACTAACACCCAGATTGTGAAGGGCAACCAAATGCGTTCCAAGAGGTATGCAGCCGCTTCGATGTCACCTTAGAGGCTTTCGAAACAGATCAAGACCACGCCCATCTATTGATCAGTTACCCAGCAAAGGTTGCTCTATCCCGACTCGTAATGAGCCTAAAAGCAATATAGTCACAGCGCGTCCGGCAGAATAAAGCGGGGACACCCCGCTCGCCCCGAATGATAGACAAGCCCTATGGGGCAAACACTTCTGGTCACCAAGCTACTGCGCAGTATCCTGCGGCGGCACGCCCCCAACCTTGGGGGCGACCGGGGTCTCCCCGGTTACGTCGAAAACCAAAAAACCGCCACACGCAAAAAAAGGACGACCCAAGCGGCCTTGACCCCTCCCTCACGGAAGGGGGTTGCGGCCGCAATTTGCTCAATCTGGAATTCCTATCCTTACCACGAAGCGTCATCCTGTGTCAAAAGATCAAGTCATATATAAGCTCAGGTCCTTAGTAGATATACGCAATGTCGCGCATGTGATATACTCAACATTCTTAGCAAGGAGTAAGAACCGATGAGGAAGACAAGTATTGAAGTAGATGAGGAACTGTTAGAGCGGGTGCGATTAATCCTTGATACGTCCACGATCAAGGAGACTGTCGACGAGGCGCTGCAGGAAGTCCTGCGCTCTGCAATGCGGAAACAAGAAATTCAAGCGCTCAAAGAGATGGCTGGTATGGATCTCGCCGACGACTCCGTCATGGGCGGCGCATGGCGTCAATAGCAAGGTATCTCGCCGACAAGAGCGCCCTCGCTCGCATGCAACTCGACTCCGTGTCGTCACGACTGGGCCCGCTGATTGAGTCCGGCCAGATTGCCACTTGTGCGATCATCGACCTCGAAGTTCTCTACAGCGCCAAGAACTACGAGGAACACTCCAAAATAAGAACTCGGCGATCCATTGCCTATCGTGTACTCCCGTTGTCGCAATCAATATTCGAGCGCGCAATCGAGGTGCAGTCCCAACTCGCACGGAGTGGAAAACATAGGATTCCGATTGCGGACCTGATCATTGCAGCAACAGCAGAGGATGCAAGCCTGATCGTGATCCATTACGATAGCGACTTCGACACAATTGCCTCAGTGACCGGCCAAGTCTGTGAGTGGGTCGTTCCTCGAGGCTCCGTTGCATGACACTAGGCGCAAGCCCTCAGTTAGGCGGTTCGTATGCCAAAGAAGCACTCCGAGAAATCTATAGCCATACTGATGGTGACCTTGCCCGAAAGTGGCTTGACCGCCTCTGCGATGACCTTCAAGATGAAACGTTCCCGCCTGAAACGAGATCACTCGGTCGTACGTTAGCTCGTTGGCGTGACCAGATCACAGCCTGGCATGACGCTCAAGTCACCAATGGACCCACCGAAGCCATCAATAATCTGATCAAGCGTGTCAAGCGGGTTGCTTTCGGCTTCACGAACTTCGCCAACTACCGAATCCGGACTCTCCTCTACGCCGGCAAACCCAACTGGAACCTACTCCACACAATCACACCCCGCTGAAATCCGAAGTTCCGGATTTCCTCGAAGGTGAGCTGGCCGGGGGTCTCGTGGATACCAAACGTCAGCGGGCAGGTCGTGCAAAGCGAGTTACATGTGTTAGCGAGTTCCAAATAGAGAGTCTCGATACCATTGGCAGGTCGACCGGATAGCACGGTCCTCGCAGGCACTACTTCTGATTGCCCAGCCTCCCTCGCTTCGCCCGCCAGTGGCCGCCCTTGCTTCACAACCAATTCAATCGGGTTAGTCGTCGTCATGGGCTACCACTGCCCGCTAGAACTCGGTGCATATCCCGCACCGCCCTTACCGTCCCCTTGACACTTCCAGCCACCTTTGACTTACCTCCGCGTCGGGGCCCGTAGCTCACTTCCACTTCGAGGACTCTCCACCCAGCTTGGGCTGCACGGGTGATCATTTCGAGCGGCCAGCCGAAGCGCCGATCCTGAATGCCCAGTGAAAGCAAAGCATCCCGCCGGATGGAACGCATTGGGCCGATGCCATGGACATCAAGCTGAAAACGCCTTCGCATCGTATGAGACAGGTAGGCGTTTGCTGCTTGCGCTTGCGGAGGAAATGCCCACATGGTTGTGCCCTTGCGTCGACCCAGCACCAGATCAGCTTCTCCGCTCTGGACCGGCTCGCACACTCGTGGAAGCTCGAGTGGATCCAAACTTCCGTCGGCGTCCATGAACGCAACGATCTCATACCCTTCGGACGCCTGCAACCCCGCCCAGCAAGCCGCCCCAAATCCTCGAACACTCTCATGAACGACCCGAGCCCCCAATCCCTCGGCGACCATAGCCGTTCCGTCGGTCGATCCGTTGTCAACAACGATCGGGGTATAACCGGCGGGAAAGCGTGGAAGTATCCAAGCGAGAGCTTCCGCCTCATTGAGAGCCGGCAAAACCACGGCAACGTCACTCTCGTCAACCACTTCCTGCCTCCGAACACAGGCCGCTCGGCCCGTTAGCTTGTTCTAAGACTCACCCTGGCGTGACACTATCCCAGCGCAACCAAATCCGCAAGGTTCGTTTTGTTGTTTGGATAGCTAGTTTTTGTCACACCCCCATGCTTAGATGTGCCTGTCATGGTGAAGCCCCCAGATAAGGGACCACCATGCGAGAACAAGTGAGGAGCAGGAATTCCGTGAAGCAACCAACACAGACCAAACAGCAGAAGAGAGAACAGCGGCGGAGCCAGAACGCCCGAAGGCGGGCCCGCAAGCTTTTGCATAGCAAGTTGGCAGTGTTGCCTGCTGGCACTCCCGTGAACGTGGCAGAGCTAGTCCAAGCTGATTTTGGCGGAGCGCCCTCACGCCCCGTTCGACAGGCACTAGTGGCGTGGGGCGTTTTAGAGGGCGATTGCATTGCGGACCCAGACGGACATTGCGTGGCGTGCAATTGTCATGTGTGGACAGCATCGACTACAAGAGCTCTACTGGTCGACCCCTCGGTGCAGGCATTCATTTGCGATGGATGCCGGATCGGCACATCAAGGGATCGAGTTGAAGCGCTGGCACAAGTTGCAGCTAGAGCAGCAGACGTCAGCGAGGCGATGATCTCCTTTGCCTCTGCTGGTATTGGTCTAGACATATGCCAAGTGGTAGGCACAAGAGCCAAGTTTCTACAGGAGGCAGCGCTAGAAGCCGAGAGGAGCGAAGAACAAGCGATGCTCGCCAAGGAACAAGCGCAACTGGACAAGCTCGAAAAGATGCTCGACAGCGTTTTCGAGGGCTGCGATTGCGATTGGGATTGTTCCGACTGGGCCTACGAAGGTCACGGTATTTACACCATCAAGCTCTACATTTACTCAGGTCTCTTCGCCGGGTTCCTAACTGGGAAATTACGAGATCTCAGACGTGGCATCAAAGAAATCCTCGCTGAAATTGATTTTGCTAAAGAGTCTGATCTATGTTGCCCGCGCTGCAAGGAAAATAATTGGGACCGAGGGCAGTTGCGCGGTGATAGAGAGTGGCTCTGTGGCTGTGGCACCCGGTTCATTCCCGTCGGCAGTACAAGATCAGGTTATCCAGTCAGCTTTTTGGGTGAAGATGCCTGGCAGAACGGAACCTGTCAAGGCTTTTGAGACATTTTCTTTTTAATTTGCTGTGTGGATCCTTTCGGTTGCTTGTGATGGTCTGATTTGGGGTTTTGGTTCGGGTTTGTTGATCCATGCGGCCGCAGGTAGCTTGGGGGCGACCGGTAGACGGTTGCGGAATCGTTCTGGATGTTGTTCGTATGCTTGGTCCAGGACTTCTTGGCGGTGTTGCCGAATGTATGTAGCGCTTCGGTCATGGACAGACGCT